>NZ_JRJY01000104.1:0-6443 GCF_000801015.1 Aeromonas sp. ZOR0001
CCCCCGGCGGCCCCCCCATCCGCTATGTCGCCTCGGTCGCCCCCGAGCTGGTTGCCTCCGCCACCAGCGTCGGCGGCGTCAACTACGGCTCCGAGATTGCCGATCTGGTGCGGGCCAATGCCGCCCCCGGCAGTGCCGCCGAGAAGCTGGCGGCCGCCGCGGCCCACGCCCTCTCCGGCATGATTTCACTGCTCTCGGGCGGGAGCCAACTGCCGCAAGATCCGGTCGCCGCCCTCGATGCCCTCACCAGCAAGGGGGCCAGCCAGTTCAACCAGCGCTACCCGGAGGGGCTGCCCAGCCGCTATTGCGGCGAGGGGCCGATGCAGGCCAGCAACGGCGTCTACTACTTCTCCTGGAGCGGGCGCGGCAACCTGACCAATCTGCTGGATCCGGTGGATCCTGCGCTGGCGCTGACCGGTGCCTTCTTCAAGGAGCCCAATGACGGACTGGTCGGGGTCTGCAGCAGCCACCTCGGCAAGGTGATCGGCACCGGCTACCGGATGAACCATCTGGACGAAGTGAACCAGTCCTTCGGCATCCATCATCTGTTCGAGACCGATCCGGTCACCCTCTATCGCCAGCATGCCAACCGTCTCAAGGAGCTGGGACTATGAAGATCGCCACCCTGCTCGTCGTGCCCTGCGCCATCACCCTGCTGCTTGGCGGGGTGTTGCTCTGGCCCACGGCACCAACGGCAGACTCATCCCCCGCTCAAGCCAGCCAGCATGCACAGAGCCACCCGCACGATCCCGAGCAGGAGGCCGCCGATGCCCTGCAGGCCCGCTATCGCACCTTTGTCTCCGCCCAGAGCAGCCTGACGGTGCCCACCGAGATCTCCCTCGCCAGCCTGCAGATCCTGTTTGACGAGCGGGAGCAGCTGCGCCAGCAGAGCTTTACCCCGGCCGAGCAGGCCCAGCTGTTTGCCGAGGATCGACTGATGGAGCAGCTGACCCTGCGCCGCAGGGCGCTGGCGGAGGCAAGAGACAGCGACAAGTCGCAGCTGGCCAGCGAGCTGGATCTCTGGCTGGCGGAGCAACCGGGCTGGTTTCGCGAGGCGGAGGCCAACAGCCGCCTGCTTGAGGAGTTGCAAGAGCTGGCGCAGATGGACCCGGCCAAACGGGAGGCTCTGCTGCTGGAGACGGGGGGGCCGGAAGCGGTGGATCGGATGCGCCAGCTGGAGCAGAACCGGCAAGGGTTCGAGGAGCAGCTCAGCGGCTTTCTGGCCGAGCTCAGACAACTGCCGAACGAGGCCCGGGCCGAACAGCAGCAGGAGCTGCTGGCACGCTGGTTCGAGCCCGGACAGTGGCGCCGGGTCGAGGCGCTCACCCGGCTCAAGCTGGGGGAGCCACACACCGAATGAGAAGGGGGCCCGTGATGGGCCCCCTTGCTATTGCGCTTATTGCGGCTTGTTGGCACCCGGCAGCGGCTGCCAGGTGAGGCGGGTTACCTGAGTGCCCTGCACCTCGCACTTGAGGCTCAGCTCCTGCCACCCCTTATCCTGACGCAGGGAGACCTCTCCCTCGATCCCCTGCTCGCCAATCTTCAGCTTATCCTGCTCGAAGATCACCTTGTCGCCGTGGGCGAGATCCATCAGTTTGCCGTTGCAGAGCCAGTGAGCGAGATCCGCCCCCTTCAGCTTGACGCCACCCTTGGCCGCCTTCTGCTCGGCCGCGCTCACCACAAACAGCTTGCTCAGCTCGGCAGCCCGCTTGGTGAGCCACTCCTGACGCTGCTGCATGCTCATCTTGCTGACGAACTCGGCGGGCTGCCCCTTCTCGTCCAGCCACTGGATCAGCTTGCCGCTGTCATCAAAGGCAAACTGGGCCGCGGGCTCTTTGACCCCGAACAGCTTGCCGCCCTTGAAGTAGTAGCGGCTCTCCCCTTCCAGCTTGCCCAGCTCGTTCATGATGGGCACGGCGATGATGACGGGGGCGCCATCGATCCAGGCCTTGATATCGACGCCGTCATGGCTGAATTGACGGGTATCGAGGGCGCTCTCGGCCCCCTTATCCATCAGGGTAAACTGCTCGGCGAGAGAAGCGGCCAGAGAAGGGAGGGAGCAGAATCCCAGGGTCAGCGCGATCGCTGTGTTGCGCATTGAGTTGTACATAGCACTCCTGTGATGGGCCATCCGGCCCGTGGTTAACTCTCTGTCAGCCAGGCCCGCAGCCCTTCCCGGTGAGCATCACTCAGGGGCAGGGATTGGCGGGCCCGGTAGTCAAAATGGATCAGGGTCGTTTCGGCGGTGACGGCCAGTTCGCCGCCCTGCCAGGCCTCCTGCCAGACCGTAAAGGAACTGGTGCCGATGCGGCGCACGCCAGTCTTGATGGTGACCGGCTGGCCGTAGAACAGCTCCCGTTTGAACTGCACCGTATAGCCCGCGATGATTAGATGCCAGTTATGCACATCCAGATCGGGGGAGAAGATCCGGAACAGGGGATCCCGCGCCGATTCGAACCAGACCGCCGGCACCGTATTGTTGATATGGCCGAGGGCATCCGTCTCCTGAAAGCGGGGTTGGATCTGCATTTCCAGCATGGGTTGACTCCTTGTCTCTTTGTTTCTGTCCTTGTCCGTTCATGGGACATCAGTGGCCAATGGGTGGCCGCCGGGCATCACCAGCGGATCAGCATGTTACATGATACTGCTGGCCCAAGCACAGGGATGCCAGCGGCCCTGCGCGACCGGCCAGCGGGTGTCGCAGCGCGGCGGATTGTAGGGCTGCACAGAAAAGCGGGCAGTAAAAAGCCCCGCACATCTTGGCTGTGCGGGGCTGGTGCAGATAACCAAACGGCTCGGGGACTAGCCCAACAGATCGAAGCGATCCGCATTCATCACCTTGTTCCAGGCGGTGATGAAGTCACAGACAAACTTCTCCTTGTTGTCATCCTGGGCATAGACCTCGGCATAGGCGCGCAACACCGAGTTGGAGCCGAACACCAGATCCACCCGGGTGGCCGTCCATTTCAGGGCGCCGCTGCGGCGATCGCGGATCTCGTAGAGATTGCTCGCTTTCGGCAGCCACTGGTAGCCCATGTCGGTCAGGTTGACGAAGAAGTCGTTGCTGAGCACCCCGACCCGATCGGTAAAGACCCCGTGCCCGGTACCGCCGTGGTTGGTGCCGAGCACCCGCATCCCGCCCACCAGCGCCGTCATCTCGCAGGCGGTAAGCCCCATCAGCTGGGCACGATCCAGCAGCAGCTCCTCCGCCGTCACCACATAGTCCTGCTTCAGCCAGTTGCGGAAGCCGTCGGCCAGAGGTTCCAGCACCTCGAACGAGGCCACATCGGTCTGAGCCTGAGTGGCGTCCCCCCGGCCCGGCGCAAACGGCACGCTCACCGTCACTCCGGCGGCCTGGGCAGCCTGCTCGATGGCGAGGTTGCCCCCCAGCACGATGAGATCCGCGACGCTGACGCCACACTCGGCCGCCAGCTTGTCATAAACCGCCAGCACCTTCGCCAACTTCGCCGGTTCGTTGCCCGGCCAATCCTTCTGCGGCGCCAGCCGGATGCGGGCGCCGTTGGCACCGCCCCGCTTGTCGGAGCCTCGGAAGGTACGGGCACTGTCCCAGGCGGTACTCACCCGCTCGCTGATGGAGAGGCCGCTGGCGGCAATCCTGGCCTTCACCGCCGCCACGTCATAATCGGCGCGTCCGGCTGGCACCGGATCCTGCCAGATCAGATCTTCTGTCGGCACATAGGGGCCGACATAGCGGCTCTTCGGCCCCATATCCCTGTGGGTCAGCTTGAACCAGGCGCGGGCAAAGGCGTCGGAGAAGGCCGCCGGATCATCGCGGAAGCGCTCGGCAATCTTGCGATACTCGGGGTCGAATTTGAGCGCCATATCGGCATCCGTCATCATGGGTTTGCAGCGGATCGACGGGTCCTCCACATCCACCGGCATATCCTCTTCGGCGATATTGATCGGTTCCCACTGATGGGCCCCCGCCGGTGACTTCTGCAACCACCAGTCGTACTTGAACAGCAGATCGAAGTAGCCGTTGTCCCATTGGGTCGGGTGGGTGGTCCAGGCCCCTTCGATGCCGCTGGTCACTGTGTTGCGGCCGATGCCGCGGCTGTGGTGATTGATCCAGCCGAGCCCCTGCTCCTCGAGGCTGGCCCCTTCCGGCTCGGGGCCAAGCTGTTTGGCATCGCCGTTGCCGTGAGCCTTGCCGACAGTGTGGCCACCGGCGGTCAGCGCTACCGTCTCTTCATCATCCATCGCCATGCGGGCGAAGGTAACTCGCATATCCTGCGCGGTTTTCAGGGGATCGGGCTGGCCATCCACCCCTTCCGGGTTGACGTAGATAAGCCCCATCATCACCGCCGCCAGCGGGTTTTCCAGATCCCGCTCGCCGGAGTAACGACCACCCGGCTTGCCGCTGGGCGCCAGCCACTCTTTCTCCGATCCCCAGTAGATATCCTTCTCCGGATGCCAGATATCCTCGCGGCCAAAGGCGAAGCCGAAGGTCTTGAGCCCCATGGACTCATAGGCCACAGTGCCCGCCAGAATTATCAGGTCGGCCCAGCTGATCTTGTTGCCGTACTTCTTCTTGATGGGCCACAGCAGGCGACGGGCCTTGTCGAGGTTGGCGTTATCCGGCCAGGAGTTGAGGGGGGCAAAACGCTGGTTGCCACTGCCGCCACCGCCACGACCATCGGCGATGCGATAAGTCCCGGCCGAGTGCCAGGCCATGCGGATCATCAGGCCGCCGTAGTGACCCCAGTCGGCGGGCCACCAATCCTGACTGTCGGTCATCAGGGCGGTCACATCCTGCTTGAGGGCCGCCATATCGAGCCCCTTCAAGGCTTTCCGATAGTTGAAACCGGCCCCCAGCGGATTGGTCTTGGTATCGTGTTGGTGAAGAATGTCGAGGTTGAGGCTCTTCGGCCACCACTCCATTCTGGACGTCTCGACGGAGGTGGTTCCCCCGTGCATGACCGGGCATTTTCCTGCGGAACCGTCTGAATTGTTGCTCATCGTTTTCCTCATTTGCTCTGCTGTCCATAACCTGAAACAGCATGGCACAGAGGCGTGACACAAACTGTGCAGCAGCGGCCGATTTACGGATCTTTCACGCAAGCGGCCACGGAACGCCCGTCAGCCGCGACAGAAATTGGACGAACTATGGCGCCTCTGCGGGCTGATGGAACGGCTCGGGCCGCAACCAGGCGCTGCGAAAATCGAACCAGCCGAGCGCCGTCATCCGCACCCCGTGCACGCCGACCCGGCTCTCCAGCTCCAGCCAGTGGTGAAACAGCGGCACAAACCAGCTCTGCTGCTGCACAGTTGCCAGCAGGGCGCGGGGGCCAGGCTCCTCACCGCTGGCCCGCCACTGCATCAACCCTTGCCACAACTCATGCTGACAGCTCCACACCTTGCGCAGCAACGGGGTGCCCTGCAACCAGGCGTAGGGGGCAAAGGGGCCGGCATGCTCGAGGTTGAGGGTGCCGAGCCAGAGATCCACGTCTTCATCCTCGCCACTCACCCAGCGACCGTAATCGAGGGTGCGCACCTCGAGCCTGATCCCCTGTTCGGCCAGCAGGCTGCTCATGGCGTTGGCACACTCGTTGAACTCCAGATGCTGGTTGAAACAAGCGAGCACTAGAGTCGTCGGCAACTGCGCCGGTGTGGGCAAGGGCGCGGGCAGCGCTTCGCGCCAGTGGGGCAGCAGGCCGAGGGCGCTGGTCCAGCCCCGTTGCAACTCGGGGGCGACCCGCCCCATCAGAGCCACCGGATTGAGCAGTTGGCCGAGCCATTGCCGCAGGGAGGGATCTTGCAAGGATCCGGAACGATCGTCCTGCAGCAGGAAGTAGCAGCCCGACTCCAACTCCGACTCGCCGCGCATGGTACCGAGCTCAGGGCTGTCGCGCCCCAGCTGCAGGTGGGTCTCCAGTCGCTCCGCCAGCTCCGGCAGCATCCAGATATCGATCTCGTCGAGCAGGGCCCGCAGGCCGAAGTAGTCGTCAAACGCCGCAAGGCAAAGATGCAGGGGATCGTTGGCGGCCACCCGGTAAGGGCCGGTGCCCACAGGTTGCAGGGCAAAGCCCGCCTCCCCCTTGAGCTCCCGTGGCAAAATGGTCGCCACCGGCTCGGCCAGCAGGTGGGGCAGCCAGGGATCCGGGCTGTCGAGATAGAGATCCAGCGTACGCGGCCAGGGGCTCTCCAGCCGATCCAGATGGGCGAACAGCGGGCGATCCCGCAGGGCCAGCAGACTCTCCATCACATCTTCCACCACCAGCTCGCGGCCGTGGTGAAAGCGCACCGCCGGGCGCAGGTAGAAACGCCAGTGGCAGGGGCCCAGACACTCCCAGTGGTGGGCGAGATCCCCTTCGATTTCCCCATTTTCCTCATTTCGCCGGGTCAGGCCGTTGAAGATCTGGCGGCTCAGGTGGATTTCGGAGCGGCGCATCGGGCCGGTGGGCAGCAACTGCGGCAGCGGC
>NZ_JRJY01000104.1:6587-14112 GCF_000801015.1 Aeromonas sp. ZOR0001
GGCACCCGCAGGATCTGGCGCCCCTCGCGGGTGGCCTGACCGAGCTGTTCGATCAGCAACGGAGTGAGCAGATCGAGGCGATCTTCGGCCAGCCGTACCGCCTGCGCCAGCTGGCCCTGACTGAGCAGATCCCGCAAGCGGCGCCGGGTCAGGCTCTCCTGACTGTCGAGCAGGGTGAGCCGGGAGCGCCGCCCCCGCCCCGCTTCCGCCGACCAGCTGAGCCAGCCCTGATCCTGCATCCGCCGCAGCAGCAGGCGGGCGTTGCGCGGGGTGCAGCAGAGCAGATCCGCCACCTCGGCGAGGCTGATCTCCCGCTCATCGCTGCCAAGCAGCTGGGCAAGTCGTTGAAATTGCTGGTAGAGGCGACCGGTTGGCATAAAAGAGGAAATCCTGTTGCTGTAAGTCATCAGTTTTTACTTCCGCATTTTAGCTCAATACTGCTGATGAACGTGAGAACCACAGCAGAGGAGCACCATCATGAGCCACGCCAACCCCCTCAAACCGAACCGGATCCAGCAGACCTTGCGCCGTTACTTCAAGCGGATCCTGCCGCGCCCCTTGCCGCTCATCGAGGATCCCATGCAGCAGCTCAACCGCCTGATGCAGTGGGATATAAACCAGATCGATGACAAGGAGTATCGCCGTCGTCTCTGAGTGCGGGCCATGCCAACCACTCGGGACACGCATCCCCTGCAGGCGACATTGCTTTGCCGGATCTTGCTGTTTACATCGGCCACGGGCCTGATAGATTGGACGTCTATCCATCTATAACTGCGACAAGCAACATCCAACAAGGAGTGTGTGATGAAAGATGCGACCCTGGCCCTGCACCACGGCTTTTCCAACGACCCCACCACCAAGGCCGTCGCCGTGCCCATCTACCAGACGGTGGCCTACGAGTTCGAGAGCGCCCAGCACGGGGCGGATCTGTTCAATCTGGCGGTGCCGGGCAATATCTACACCCGCATCATGAACCCCACCAACGATGTGCTGGAGCAGCGGATGGCCGCGCTGGAAGGGGGGATCGCCGCGCTGGTGGTCTCGGCAGGTTCCGCCGCCATCACCTACGCCATTCAGGCGCTGACCGCCGCCGGTGACAACATCGTCTCCACGCCCCAGCTCTATGGCGGCACCTACACCCTGTTCGCCCACATGCTGCCGAGTTTCGGGGTTGAGGTGCGCTTTGCCAAGGATGACAGCGCCGAAGCCATCGCCGCCCTGATCGACGACAAGACCAAGGCGGTCTACTGCGAGAGCATCGGCAATCCGGCGGGCAACATCGTCGATCTGGCCGCGCTGGCCAAGGCAGCCCACGCCCGTGGCGTGCCGCTCATCGTCGACAACACGGTCGCCACCCCGGTGCTGTGCAAGCCCATCGAACACGGCGCCGACATCGTGGTCCACAGCCTGACCAAATATGTCGGCGGCCACGGCAACTCGCTGGGTGGCGTCATCGTCGACTCGGGCAAGTTCCCCTGGGCGGATCACGCCGAGCGCTTCCCACAGCTCACCAAACCCGAGCCCTCATACCACGGGGTGGTCTACACCGAGGCCTTTGGCCCCGCTGCCTTTATCGGGCGGGTGCGTACCGTGCCGCTGCGCAATACCGGCGCGGCGCTGGCGCCGATGAACGCCTTCCTGCTGCTGCAGGGGCTGGAGACCCTGAGCCTGCGCATGGAGCGCCACGTCGACAACGCCCTGCGGGTCGCCCATCACCTCAAGCATCACCCCAAAGTGGCCTGGGTCAGCTATGCCGGTCTGCCGGGTCATCCCCACTATCTGCTGGCGGAGAAGTACATGGCCGGTCGCCCCTCGGCCATCCTCTCGTTCGGTCTGAAGGATGGCTACGAGGCGAGCGTGCGTTTCTACGATGCGCTGAAGATCTTCAAGCGGCTGGTCAATATCGGCGACGCCAAGTCGCTGGCCTGCCACCCGGCCTCCACCACACATCGCCAGTTGAGCGAGGAGGAGCAGGCCAAGGCCGGGGTGAAACCGGAGATGATCCGGCTGTCGGTGGGGATCGAGGCGATCGAGGACATTCTGGCGGATCTGGATCAGGCGCTGGAGGCCTAAGTCGGGCGTTGAGCGAGCGGGCATCAGCCCGCTCTTTTTTTACTGCCAGTGAACCGCCCTCCTCACCCGCTCGTATACCCCATCCAGCCACCGAATCGAGGTCGTTATGATAGTCCTGCATCACCTGAACAAATCCCGCTCCCAACGCATCATCTGGCTGCTCGAAGAGCTGGGCCAGCCCTATGAGATCAAGGCGTATCAGCGCGATGCCGCCACCTTTCTGGCGCCGCCCGAGCTCAAGGCCATCCACCCTCTCGGCAAGTCGCCAGTCATCGAGTTCGACGGCCGGGTGCTGGCGGAATCGGGCGCCATCACCGAGTACCTGATCGCCCGCTACGCCGCCGATCGGCTGGCACCGGCACCAGATAGCCCCGACTATCCCGAATACCTGCAGTGGCTCCACTTTGCCGAGAGCTCCGGCATCCTGCCGCTGCTGCTCGACATGTTCGTGCGCAAGGATGGCAGCCCGATGCGCTTCCTGCCGGACTACGCCAAGGCGGAGTGTGCCAAGGTGCTGGGCTACCTCAATGAGGTACTGGCGAATCGCCACTATCTGGTGGGGGATCGCCTCTCCGGCGCCGACATCATGAACTCCTTCCTGGTGGATCTGCTGGCGCAAAGCGGCCAGCTAGCCCACTTCCCGCATCTGCAAGCCTACTGGCAGCGCCTCAATACCCATCCGGCCCGTCAGAAGGCGGTAGAGCTGGAGCGCGAGCTGGATCAGCGCCCCTGACCGAACAACCATCATGCAAAACGCCCCGACAGTCGGGGCGTTTTTGTTATGCAGCGAGCGCGGTTTACTTGGTCGCGGGCACCTTGTCCCGGCGCGACTTCCACCACCATCTCAAGCGGATCTGGGAGATAAGCATCCCCGCCAACATCAGGGCGCAACCGGCAATGGCGCGCTCATCCAGCGTCTCACCCAGCAGCAACACGCCCCCCACGGCGGCGAAGACGGTCTCCAGACTGAGGATGATGGCGGCGTGGGCCGGATGGGCACCCCGCTGCCCCACCACCTGCAGGGTATAACCCACCCCGACCGATACCAGCCCGGCGTAGAGCAGCGCCTGCCAACCGGCCACGGCACCAGCCACAGTCGGGGTTTCGATAACAAAAGCAGTGGCGAGGCTGAGCAGGCCGCAGACTACGAACTGCACTCCAGCGAGCTTGATGGGGGCAACCCGGTTGGAGTAGTGATCCACCAGCAGCAGATGCACAGCCCAGAACAGGGCACCAACTACCTGCAACAGATCGCCAAAGCCGATGGTGAACTCGTCGGTGACGCTCAACACATAGAGTCCCGTCAGAGCAATCAGGGCACCAATCCAGGTATTGAGGCCGCTCTTGTGGCGCAGCAGCAGCCCCAGTACCGGCACCAGAATGATGTAGAGCCCGGTGATAAAACCGGCCTTGGCGGCAGTGGTATAGAGCAGCCCCACCTGCTGCAGGGAGGCGGCACAGAACAGCACCAGCCCGGCCAGCACACCACCGATCAGCAGCTGGCGATGGTCACCCGCGACGGCAACAGGTTGTCGGGATTTGAGCCACCAGAGCAGCGGCAGCAGGGAGAGGGCGCCGAGCAGAAAGCGCAGGCCATTGAAGGTATAGGGCCCCATGTGCTCCATCCCGAGGCGCTGGGCGACAAAGCCCATACCCCAGATGGTGGCAGCCATCAGCAACATCAGATTGGAGCGCATGGCGATTCTTCCTTAAATCGGCGCGTGACGGGTTATCTGATCCAAGATACCCGCCTCCCTATCCTCTTGTCTCCACTCTTTGTCTTCGCTCTCGCTCTCAACGCTCTGCCTTGCACTGCTTTTGAGCACCGCGAGTGTTACAGCAGCGAGGACTTGGTGAACACGGCCAACAGGGCAATCAGTAGCAGATTGCCCCGCAGGATCCACACCACCCGGAAGTGCTGCTGGATGGAGATCATCGGCGCCTTGCCCAGACGCAGGGCGCGACGCCAGCGATAGAAGAGGCGGCTGGGATAAACGAGGGAGCCGACAATCAGCAGAAACAGCCCCATCTTGAGGCCGTGGGAAGGATGGGCAAAGATCTCTGCCACCGAGCTGGCATGCTCGAGGGCCAGCAGACACCCGGTCGCAAAGATGGAGAAGAGCGCCAGCGCCGCCACCCCATCTGCCAGCAGCAGGCGGCGCACTCGCAGCATGTTCAGGCCGCGCCGAAAGATCAGATACTCGACACAGAGGGCAAGGATCAGCACCGCTATGCTGCCATAATGAATCATTGAGAGCAGAGTGTGGTTCAGCATCGGAAACATCTCATTTTCTGCCTTTAGACGAGCCGCACAGCATCATATATGCTGGTGTCACCCGAGACGAAAAGGATCTGTTCATGTCCCCCGCCAAGCCCAAGAACACTTGGTCTTTGATCACCCGCATGCGGCTGGGCTTCCTCTTGCTCTTTATCCCTGTGTTGCTGCTCGGCAGCATCTACTACCTGCATATGGAGCGCACCCTGCGCCACGAGCAGCAACAATATCTGATTGCTCGCAACACCCAGTATTTCCATACCCTGATAGAACCCTATCTGGCGACCCTCAAACGCCAGTTTACGCTCATTTATCAGCAGGTAAATTATCGGGATTTCAGCGGTCCGGAGATCCGCAACGGCGAGCGCTACCTGCAACAGTGGCAGGCCTATCACAAGGTGATGGAGCTCGATTACGTCTACGTGGGCACCGAGCATCGCAAGATGCTGATCCACCCATCCTGGCAGGCCGACGAGAAGTTCGATCCCAGAACCCGCCCCTGGTATCTGCTGGCCGCCAGCCATCCCGGACAGATTGTCTGGACTGATCCTTATTACGACTACACCTTGGGCACTCTCACCATGGCGCTGGCCCGGGTAATTAAAGATCCTGACGGCAAGCGGGTTGGCGTACTCTCGCTGGATACCCAGCTCACCCCCCTCGCCAGCTGGCTAAACAGTCGGCATGCTCAGAGTCACCATCTGGGTAATGGCTATCAGCTCCTGCTCAACCATGACGGGCTGGTGCTGGCCCATCCGGATCGCGAACGGGTATTCAAACCCCTCGCCCACCCCGACTGGCTGGCCCGGATGCAACAGCCGCAGGGCTTTTTCCTCGATGATGCCAGCGGCCTGATGGTCTCCTACTACCGCATCCCCGAGCAGCGCTGGATCCTGCTCAGCGTCGAGCCGACTGCCAGCATGCAACAGGTGATCGACAGCGTCTCCATCAACGTGCAGCTGATGATTGCCGTTGCCTGCTTTTTCTATCTGCTGCTAGCCCTGCTTTGGGCCCGCTACTTCCGCCGCATGCTGGGGGAGATTACCCTGCTGATCCGCACCAGCCGCTCTGGCGGGACTGCCTATCATGGCAGCCGCATGCTGGAGCTGGCCAAGGTCTATGAAGAGATGGATGCCGCCAGTCAGGACTTTGCCCAGATCCGCCAGCAAGCCAATCAGGACAAACTCACCGGTCTCTACAACCGCCGCTTCTTCGACGAGTGCCTGCAGAAGCAGCTCAACAGTGGCGCCCCCTTCGGGGTGGTGATGTTCGATCTGGATGATTTCAAACGGGTCAACGATACCCACGGCCATCAGGCGGGGGATGTGGTGCTCAAGCGGGTAAGCAAGCTGGGCATGAATCTGTTCCACGAGTGGGGCTGGTTCTGCCGCTATGGCGGCGAGGAGCTGGTGCTCATCTTCCGTTACGGCGAAGAGCAGCCGATGCTTCCCTCCCTGCTGGAAGCGTTCCGGCTCGGGGTGGAGCAGCTGGAGTGGCGCGAACCCGATCTCACCATCACCATCAGCGGCGGGGTGGCTTTCAGCCGCTCCGGGCTCTCGGCCAAAGAGCTGGTGGAGCTGGCCGACAAGGGGGTCTATCAAGCCAAGCGGGAGGGGAAAAACCGTATCTGCTTCCCACTGCGCCATACCCCTCACCAGAGTGCCGAGGAGGGCGTTCCCGCCTTTGGCGAGACCCAGCAACAAACCAACGAGGGGTAGCCACCGCCGCCAGCATCAACCACAACGCTGTCCGCAAAAACAAAGCAAAGAGAGAGGCTCCAGCCTCTCTCTTTGCTTTGTTTTTCGTGCTTCTTGCCGCACGTTAAGCCAGTGTGGCGCGCGACTCAGCGCTGCCACTCCCACACCGGCCAGCCCAGCTCCTCGGCCTGCTGACGCAGCGCGGGGGCCGGATTGACCGCATGGGGATGGCTCACCGCCCGCAGCATGGGCAGATCGTTGTGGGAGTCGCTGTAGCCAAAGCTCCACTGCCAGAGGTGGTCCCTGCCGGCAAAGAGCTGGTTGATGCGGGCCACCTTGCCCTCGCGAAAGCTGAGAGTGCCGCGGGTCTGGCCGGTCAGCATCCCCTCCTCCTCATCGAGCAAAATGGCGACGCAGTGATCCATCCCCAGCATCTTCGCCATGGGGGCCACCAGATGCTCGCCGGAGGCGGAGATGAGCACCAGATCGTCGCCCCGCTCCCGATGCCATTCGATACGCGCCAACCCCTCGGGGTAGAGGCGCTCGCGCAGCACCTGCTCGGCAAAGCGGGTAGAGAGCGAGTCGAGCCACTGGCGCGTCTTGCCCGCCAGCGGTTGCAGGGTGAAGGCCATGTACTGGTGCATATCCATCTTGCCCTGATGGTAGAGGGACATCATGGCCTGCTCCTCCGCGATCATGCTGGCGGGGGCCAGCTCCTCGGCCACCATGTACTCCAGCCAGAGGCTGGCGGAATCCCCGGCAATCAGGGTCTCGTCCAGATCAAACAGTGCCAGTGCCATGGGCGCTCCTCGCAGTGAAAATGGAAATGAAATGCGGCCTCATGCTACCTCACAGAGTTGATCCCGGGCCACCGCCAGGGTCACGGCACTGCCGGTGGCCAGCAGATCGCCAGCCGAGCGGTTGAGGCAATCCACCGTCAACAGCCCCGCCTCGCACTCCACCTGATAGCGGATGACGTTGCCGAGCAGCTGTTGCTGGCGAACGATGCCGGGCAGGCTGGGTTCGCTGCTGGTCGCCCCGGCGGGCAGCAGGGTGATGGACTCAGGCCGCAGCGCCAGCTTGCCCTGAAAACGGGGGCCGAACAGCGACTTGCCCTGCTCTGCGCCAAGCAGGTTGTAGTTGCCGATAAAGCCCGCCACAAACTCGCTGGCGGGACGGGTATAGATCTCCTCCGGTGTACCGCTCTGGACGATGGATCCCTTGTTCATCAGGAAGATCCGATCCGACATGGTAAGCGCTTCCTCCTGATCGTGGGTCACGAAGATGGTGGTGAGTTCGAGCCGCTGCTGGATCTCGCGGATCTGCTGGCGCAGGCTGCGGCGGATGCGGGCATCCAGCGCCGAGAGCGGCTCGTCCAGCAGCAGGATCCGCGGCTGCACCACCAGCGCCCGGGCCAGCGCCACCCGCTGGCGCTGACCGCCGGAGAGCTCGGCCGGATAGCGGCGCTCGAAGCCGGTCA
>NZ_JRJY01000150.1:0-14347 GCF_000801015.1 Aeromonas sp. ZOR0001
CTCTACTTTTGAGTGCTCCAAAAAATGGGGGGATTACCCCTCCACATCGAGGCGTTCCATGGCATCCATGGGTTCGCACTCGGCCGCTTCGGCATAGAGGGCTTCGGCCGCTTTCAGGCGGCTCTTGCCGTGCAGCATCACCTGAGCGTTGGCGTACTCCATGCGGGCGATAGCCGATTCGGGGATCAGCGCCAGCGCCTCCTTGAAGTGACGTTCGGACTCTTCCTTCTTGGCGCCATAGGTGAGGCCGCCGATCATGGCCCCCAACTTATCGACGATCTCCGCATGCCAGGCGCCAAAGGCAATATGGGCCTCGGCGTGATCTGGCGCCAGCTCCAGCGCCTTCTCAAGGCTTGCCTTGATCTTGTCGCCAATTCCTTGCGAGAGGGCCTTGGAGATGGAAATGACCTGACTGTAGCGACCGAGTGCCAGCGCGTGGAAATACCAGGCGTTGGCGTTCCTGGGCTGACGCTTTTGCAGCTTCTCGGCATGGCTGGCCGCCCGCTCGAAGGCGGCGCGCTTGGCATACTTGTCTTCCAGCAGGTAGCTGGCGTGGATCACCAGCGCCTTGTTCGCCACATTGAGACCCGCCTCACCGGCCGCTTCGCCAAGGGCGACGGCCTGGGCAAAATCCCCGGCATGATAGGCCCGCCAGGCATCCTGTACCTGCTCATCCTCGGGCCAGGGTTCAGCATCCCCCTGATGGAGACGATCCCAGTTGTCCGCCAGCTTCTGGCCAGCATAGTCATAGGCCGCATCCGCGTAGGGGAAGGGGACAAATTCGAGTTGTGAAGTGGTCATGCTTGTTCTCCCTGTAGCATGTGAATCAAACCTTGTCGGTGTAGTGGTGGGCGAGGGCGCCCAGATGAGCGCGGGCATCGGCCCGCAAATAGGGTGCGACCAGCTGCATCACCTGAAAGACGCCGAGGGCAATATCGGCGTCCGCCTTGGGGTGCAGTGCCCGCTGATAAGAGATCCAGAATGTGCCCACCAGCGCCACATTGGCCGCCAGCGTGCGCATCTGTTGCGCCGAGCCCTCCATCAGCCCGACCGTTTGCAGATGGTTGCAAATGGCGATGGCGGTCTGCTCCTTGCGGCGCAGCAGGGCGGAAAAACGCTGTTCCACCTGATGATAACCACTCATCAGGGTCGCGATATCGTAGTAGAGGAAACGGTACTGCCAGATGGCTTCAAACATCAGGTGGAGAAAGAGCCAGATATCTTCGGGCTCATCGGACGGGGTGCTGACCGCCTCCAGCAGGCGATCCATCTGCTGTTCAAATTCGCAGAACAGGGCGTTGACGATCTCCTCCTTGTTGTGGAAGTGGTAGTAGAGATTGCCCTGGCTGATCTCCATCTCGGCCGCAATGGCCGAGGTGGTGACGCTGGGTTCCCCTTGTCGATTGAAGCAGGCGAGGGCAGTGGTCAGGATCCGCTCCCGGGTACGGCGTTTGGGTTTGCGATCCATGCTACTCCTTTGGTGATGAACGGCGCACGCCGTGGCGATAGCGTTTGGCAAGCCAGTGCTGCAACTGCTCCAGCGACTTGTCGAGGGCGGCAACCGAGCCAATGCCGGGGGCCAGCAGGGTGCGATCTTCATCGGCCAGCGCGGCCAGATTGAGCTCGAGGCCATGCTTGGCCAGCACCGGCGCCAGCTCGTCACGACGCTGCCAGAGATCGCGGCGGGTATGCTGGTAAGCGTGCTCGCAGAGGCGGCGACGATCCCGGTAACTGAACACATTGGTGAAGAACATCTCGCCATCGGCAGAAGAGGGCTCAAACAGCAGGGCGTCAGCGTCTGGATATTGGTGTTTGTAGCGATCCATCCCCACATGCATACGGGAGTGGATGATGGCGCGAAAGGTCTGGGCCAGTACCACCGGCAGACCGCTGTCCACCAGATTGGTCGGCGCGCCGGCGGCCATGTCCGCATCATAGGGCACCAGCGGATTGATGCAGAACACCAGATCCGCCCCCTCTTCCATCGCTACCGAAGCGTGCAGGGTCTTGATCAGCGCCCCGTCCACATAGTAACGCCCGTTAATCAATGAAGGGGGGAAGAGGCCGGGCAGAGCGGCTGACGCCTGTACTGCCGCCGAGATGGGCACGTCATCGAGCCCCGGGCTACCGAAGGCGACCGGATGGCCGGTGTCGAGTTCGGTAGCTACCACAAACAGTCGACTGCGCAGCTGGCGAAAATCATTGCTGCGGCCGGGGCGAGAAAAAAACTGGGTCAGGGTGCGATCTACCCCGCGGTTGTCGAACAGTCCGGTCGGAATGGCCTTGGAGAGTCCCTGCAACGACTCAAACAGGCTGCGCTTCCAGGGGGCCGCCAGATAGTAGGTCAGACTCTGCCACGCCAGCGGCGGGATCGAGGTCAGACGGTCGGCATATTCACGAAAGGCGGGTCGCAGCAAGGTAGCCGGGTCAAACATCTCTCCCGAATCATCGCTGAGCAGGATCCGCACCAGCTTAGCCGGCGAGATGCCGTTGGCCAGCGCCGAGGCCACCACGGCCCCCGAGCTCACGCCAACATAGATGTCGGCATGGTCAAGGCGCAGGCCGTTGATGCTGTCAGAGAGGGCTGCGCAGGCACCGATCTCGTAGATGCCGCCGAGCGGCCCGCCGCCAGCAAGGGCAATTGCGATGGTACTCATAGCGTTGCCTCCCTATCCATGACATTCATCATGACAAGACCGGCCCAGCGCAGGGCATGGGCCGGTATCAATCACCTTCCGTCACCGCGAGGGATCAGGGCAGGACGCTCTCTGCTTTGGCCTTCACCTCTTTCACCGCATCTTCAGCGGCGGAGAGGAGATCGGCGGCCTGCTCAACCACGGCCTCTTTAGCCTTGGCTACCGGTGCCTTCTTTACCGGAGGCTTGCGGGCAGCGGGCTTTTTGGCGGCAGCCGGTTTGGCTTCAGCGGCAGGGGCTTCCTCTTCCTGTGCATCCAGCAGTTGCTGGACCACGTCGGTCAGCTCGGCCATGCGCTTGGAGAGCTTGTCGATATCCTTGCGGGTCGGGATGCCGAGGCTGGCCACAGCGCGGGCCACGCGATCTTCGAACACCTGCTCCAGACGACCCCAGGTATTGGCGGTCTTGTCGGTCACAGCGGCAATCTTCTCATCTGCGCTCTGACGGGTTTTTGCTTGCAGCGCTTCACCTTCCTGCACCAGGGCTTCAAAGATCTTGCCACCCTCTTCCTGCGCCTTGGCATAGGCACCCAGACCCGCCAACCAGATCTGCTGGGTGGACTCTTTGATAGTGGAGGTGAGTTGGTTGTCGGTCACTGACCCTGCCAGCGCTTTCAATTTCTTAGCCATGATCTTCTCCTTGAATAACGACAGATAAATGTAATGGCGACAACGAAACTGCAATCGGGTTGTGGCATTACTGATTTTTCAACTTCAGTCTAGGGACAAAAAATAGAGGGTTCTACCTAATAACGGAACAGGCACACCACCGAAATTAGGGTTTGCTCACGAACCGACAATCAAATTGCGGATTCCCATATGAATCGTGATATATCTAACAACCTAGTAACACCCTAATCAGTAGCAGGATTCTCTTTATGAACTATTTCATTACTGGCGGTAGTGGTTTTATCGGGCGTCGATTGATCAAAAAGTTATTCCAACAGCATCCCGACTGTATCGTCTATTTTCTGATGCGCGCCTCTCATCAGGATAAATTGCCGGAGTTATTTGCATTCTGGAATGTGGATGAATCGCGTGCAGTCCCGGTTTTTGGTGACATGACGCAACCGCTGCTGGGGGTGTCGGTCGAGATGCAGGAGCAGTTGATCGGCAAGATCGACCATTTCTTCCATCTGGCTGCCATCTATGATCTCAACGCCAAGGCCGGGATCCAGCAGCAGGTCAACACCGAAGGGACCCGTCAGGCTGTTCAACTTGCCGAGCGGCTAGGGGCAGGGCAGTTCCACCACTGCAGCTCCATCGCTGCAGCGGGCCTGTTTGACGGTCTGTTTCGCGAGGACATGTTCGATGAGGCCGAACACCTCGACATGCCTTACTTCCAGACCAAGCACGAAGCGGAAGGGATTGTGCGAAACGAGTGCACCATTCCGTGGCGAGTCTATCGACCGGGGATCGTTGTCGGTGACTCCAATACCGGCGAGATGGACAAGATTGACGGCCCTTACTACTTCTTCAAGACCATCCAGAAGCTGCGTCGCCTGCTGCCGCCCTGGATGCCCGCCATCGGGGTTGAGGGCGGGCGCATCAATATCGTGCCGGTCAACTTTGTGGTCGATGCCATGGTGCATATCGCCCATCAAGAGGGAGAGGAGAACAAGACCTTCCACCTGACCGACCCCAACCCGATGCGGGTTGGCGACATGCTGAGCACCTTCTCCCGCGCCGCCCATGCGCCAGAGCCTGCGATCCGCATCAATGCCTCTCTCTTTAATTTCATTCCCCGTCACCTGACCGCCATGCTGATGACCATGGCGCCGGTGCGCCGTATCCGCGATGCCGCCATCGCCGATCTGGGTCTGCCCAAGGATGTGTTCCGCCTTATCAGCTATCCCACCCGTTTCGACAGTCGCGAAACCCAGCGGGTACTGAAAGGGACAGGCATCGAAGTGCCGCCGCTGCACAGTTACGCCTGGCGGTTGTGGGATTACTGGGAGCGTCACCTCGACCCGGAGCTCTTCATCGATCGCTCCCTGCGTGGTCGGGTAGAGGGCAAGGTGGTGCTGGTGACCGGGGCCACCTCCGGCATTGGCCGTGCAACCGCGCGCAAGCTGGCGGGGGCGGGGGCCAACGTCGTTACCATCGCCCGCGACGAGCAGAAGATTGCCGAGACTAAAGCGGAGTTTGCCGAGCTGGGGCTGACCATCGAGATCTATCAGGGGGATCTCTCCAATCTGGCGCAAGCCGAGGAGATCACCGCTCGCATCGTGGCCGATCACGGCGGCGTCGATATTCTGGTCAACAATGCCGGCCGCTCCATCCGTCGCTCCATCGAGGACTCCTTCGATCGCTTCCACGATCTGGAGCGCACCATGCAGCTCAACTACTTTGGTGCGCTCAAGGTGATCATGGGGGTACTGCCCACTATGATCGAGAAGAAAAAAGGGCACATCATCAACATCTCCTCCATCGGGGTGTTGACCAATGCACCGCGCTTCTCCGCCTATGTTGCCTCCAAGTCGGCCCTCGATGCCTGGGTGCGTACCGCCGCCTCCGAGTTTGCCGACAAGGGGGTCAGCTTCTCCATCATCAATATGCCGCTGGTGAAAACGCCGATGGTCGCACCGACCAAGGTCTATGAGCAGGTACCTATGATGACGCCGGAAGAGGCGGCCGATCTGGTGTGCGATACCATCATCAACAAGCATGTGCGACTGGCCACTCGCCTCGGGGTATTTGGTCAGGTGGTTCACGCTCTGGCGCCGCGTGTCGCTCAGGTCATCATGAACACCAGCTTCCGCACCTTTGCTGATCCCAAGGATGGCGACAAGTCCAAGGCCACTGCCGATCAGGTTGCCGTCTCGACCCTGATCAAGGGGATCCACTTCTAACCTGATGATGGGATAAAGAGATCAACAGGGGCCTGAGCAATCAGGCCCCTGTTTTATTTGGAATAACAGTTGAAGGACGAATAAGGAGGGTCAGACTCGGGACAGCAGATCAAGCAGCAGATCTGTCGTACGACGGGAGTAAAGCAGAGAGAGATGACCAATGGCAGGCAACTCGATATCTTCCATTCCCGCCAATCGTTGCCTCTCCTGCGGCATCACCACATTGTCGTGACTGGTGCGCACCGAGATGCCGGGCACGCAAAGCGGCACAGAGGCAAAACGCTGCAACCAGCCGGAACCGGGCTCCATCTCGCGGGCATTGGCTCCAAGCCCAAGGGCGGCCAGCTGACTGCCCTGATGAGGCGTAGCCAGGGTGATCAGACGTGCGACCTTGTCACCACCATGGATAGCCAGATAGTCGCGGCAGACTAGCCCGCCCATACTGTGGCCGACCAGCACCAGCTTGTCAGCCCCGGTCTGCGCCAGCACATCGTCAATCCGGGTGGCCAGCAGCGGCACCATCTCATCGATATGACCAAATGGTGGCATCAAGGTAATGGTGGCGACCACATGGCCTGCGGTCTCCAGTCGGGTGCGCTGGGTACGCCAGATCCCGCGACTGCAACCGTAACCATGCACCAACAATACGGGGCGCTGGCATGGACGCAGCCGATCGGGTGCCATCAGCAAAGGCTCAAACGGTAACAACCAGGTGAAGGTGTAAAGGTAGGCCAGCATCTCCTGCGCCATCATCTTCACCCTGCGCCAGGGGCCGATAGCCGGGGAGGGGTAGAAGCGGGTAAACATCCAGCTACCGAGCACCACCAGACAACGCAATCCAAGCAGGGCAAACACGACAAACAGCAGGGTCAGCAACCAGGGGAGTCCCACGACCAAGTGGGCGATACTCCCGAGGAGCAGCACCTCTACCATCAGCAGGATAAACAGGTGTCGTACGATCGTCATAAGGCCATGATCCGACCAGTCAGGCGTGGAAGTCAAATGGCACTTTGAGACAGCTTGATCCAGCGCGGCTTTTGTCGCTAAACCCCGGCGAATTCTTTTCCGGTGAGGTTATTTGCAATACTGTATATCCATACATATACTCTATCCATCATCACCAAGAGGAGGCCATCATGGCTGTCGAGATCAAATATGTGGTTGTTCGTGGGGGAGTGGAAAAAATGACCTTTGCCAGCAAAAAAGAGGCCGATGCCTATGACAAGCTGCTGGATACGGCCGATGAGTTGATGACCCTGTTGGCTGGCGCCCCGATCGAGCTGGCCCCAGAGCAGCAAGAGAGTCTGGCATTCTACCTGGCAGAGCAACGCGATGTGCTGCAAACCCTGCTGCGCGGCGGCAAGGTTCAGGCAGACACGAAAGAGGAAGAGGCTCCAGCAGCCAAGCGCAAGGAGAAGCCACTAAAGCAGGTGGCCTGATTACACAGACCTGCTATTTCTCGGGATAAACAGCTCGCGGCATTCACTTTATTTGCATTTAAAACCATTTTTACGGCTATTTACCCCGAGAATTTTTTAACTACGGTGCATATACAATGCATAACTGAATAGCGTGCACCACTGAGCGACACCAGCCAGATCTATGAGGAAATAATGAGCAAACAGTGGAGAGAACGTTATCCAGATCGCTCCTGGTGACCTTAATCAGCAACAACAAGAGGCAGTACCAATCCCAATAGAAGCCGCATTCATGTATCACGAGCCCTTTTCTAGCAACTCGGCTCACAGGCTCATATCGACTCATCTCAGCATCAACAAGCAACACCATGACTCAACACCCATTATCCTTGCCGCCCGCCATGCCGCTGTTTGACAGCCTTATCTATCTGGAGGCCGGTAACCCACAGGTCAATCAGTACCTTGCCAACCTCAGTCTCAACGATGTGCCCGATGCAGGGCTGGTTTACGAACTGGCGGTCGATTGGCTGCTAGAGCAGCGCAACAGCGAAAACAACTACAAAACCTATCGCAGCGAACTGACCACTTTTTTGCACTGGTGCTTTCGCGAGGCGGCCATCAGCCCGAAAGATCTCACTCGCCGCATCATGATCCGCTATCTCGACTATTGTCAGTCCCCCCCTGACGAGTTGATCGCCTACCGCAACGTGGCGCAGTTTATCCTCGACAAGGAGTGGGGAGAGCGGTTGCCCAATCCGCAATGGCGACCGTTCCTCGGCAAGCGGGAACTGGGCCGCACCTTGCCCTATCGTCTTAGCGAGCAGGCGATGAAGACCAAGCTCGCCATCTTGTCGGCCTTCTTCCAGTTCCTAATCCAGGAGGAGTACATGGACAGGAATCCCGCTCTGCTACTGCAGCGGGTCAAACGGCCGAAACAGCAGGAAGCCGATGATCAGGTGCAGGCCTTCAGCGAGTTGCAGTGGTCATACGTGATGCAGGCCGCCGACACTCTGGCCAGCGAATATCCGGAACAGCACGAACGCAGCCGCTTTCTTACCATCCTGATGTATGCCTGCTATCTGCGGATCTCTGAGGTTGCTGCCCGACCGGGCTTTACCCCCGTAATGGGCCAGTTTCGCCGTGATCGCAAAACCGGCGTCTGGGGCTACTTTATTCCCCAGAGCAAAGGGGGAAAACGGCGTACCGTGGCGGTTTCCCAAGCCTTGTTGGGTGCGCTCGAGCGTTATCGCACCTTTCTTGGCCTTGCGCCATTACCGACTCCAGATGAACAGACCCCCCTGTTTGTTCGCCATAAAGCGGCAGCCCACGGACGTGAGCAGGGCGAGCTCAATGCCAACCTCGGTATCCGCCAGTTACGGGATCTGATCATGGTGATCATCGCCAAGGGAGCCGAGCTGGCCGAATTGGATGGATTTGCCCAGGATGCAGCTGAAATGCGGCAACTGTCGCCCCATGCCATTCGCCATACCGGGATCACCCATGACATCAACCTGCATGGGAGACCGCTTTCCCACGTACAGGCCGATGCAGGGCATGACAGCATCGACACCACTTCGAAATACCTGCACACCAGCAATAGTGAACGACATGAGAGCGCCCAGCAAAAGCCGCTGGACCGATTGAACCAACATGTGAGAGATAACATTCACAAGAACTAACGAACAACGTGACATGGCTCTTAGAACACAGAATGGCTTGTTTGGGATGTCATAGAAGTTGGTGCGGCGATTTTGTACTTCTCTGGATGGCAATCGGTTCAGGAAATATTTTTGGCTCACATGGATGATTCAGAACAGGCTCCTTGCCATCTGCGGCATACATATTTATCCCGTAGCAGAGAAGCAAAAAACGGAATTGTTTGCTGAAACACCGAGAACACCCGATGCCGAAAGCTAAGTAACATGCCGGAAGCAGTCATATTCGGTTGAACAGCGCCTTGTTATCACACTTGCATATCCAGTCATCATTGGTGATATTGATGTCAATATTAACGAGATACCAAGGAGCGGGTATGCAAGTGGCAGTGGTGGAAAAGACCTTCAGGATCGTTGGCAAAGGGTCGCTCATGGCCCAGTTCACCTTTATCTCTTCAGGCACACTGCATATCTGGTTTCCGGATGTGGGCCTGCAGATGGAGGCCCACTGCAAAGAGTTGCGTATAGAAGATTGCACCATTATCTATACCAATGGCCTCCATCACGGCCAGCCCCGAGCGCTCTGGTCCTTAACCCTCCATCCCGACGATATGAACGAGCTCAAACGTATATTGCAGCAGTTTAACAGCAACCTCTACTTGACCTGCCAACCACCCACATTGACCATCGCCAAACGTGCCTTGAATATGAATTGACCCGACTTCCAAAAAAGTCGCAATCATGCCAGCCACAACAATAAGCCGTGAGGATTAAGGGAGGGGAATCTATCGAGATAGTCGGCATTTTTTATGGCTGTTTTACAAGAAGGAGTATCAATATTTCCAGAGAGAGACCTCTCAAGTAGGGGACAGATATTTCTAAGAATATTCATTGTAATAACGAGAATTATAACTGTGAAAATCAAACATAATGTTCAATAAGTGAGGGGGATTCCGCACAACGTCTTGATTTAATAGTGGACTCTTGTCTCAAAATGGGACATTTCGGTGATGTGGGGCAGGGCGGTTGACTGTATTATTCTGTTATCGCTGCAAGAGCATCTGCAGAAGGAATCAACCAGATATTTTCCTTCTGCTTTGGCCAGTCAGATCGCAGGAGGTCTGTATGTAGCCTCGCTCCTGATCGATTTCCGAACCTTTAAGCTAAGGAAAAGCTGCGGGCTACTTCTTTTAATAAGCCTTGTTATCTCTCACGGTAATGCCGATATCCCTATTTATCGGCATCTAACTACTTCATTGCCTGAAGGTACTAGATGGACAATCAAGTATTAATCATTCTTCTGGGAGTCATCGGCTTACCTTTGTGCTTTTATCTTCTTGCTATCATGCCAAACGCCACTCATTGCTACTCATGTAAAGCGCCATTATCAATGCACCGACAGAAGACATTTCATCGAACGATAGATGGGCAGGAGCGCGAGATATGCAAAACAAAAAATGTTATGGCGGTAAATCATCTTACAATCCGCGGATGAGATAACCGTAGTTACTCAAAACGTTCCAATCCAACATCTGAACCCCAATCAATCTCACTTGCTGCGGTGACGCTGGGGTCACACCGAGCCAGCAGTTCTTCCAGCGTGTAATGTGGCTGGCCACGCAGTTTGGCACGAGCACGCTCCACATCTTCAAACGCCGCAGTCAGCAGCGCCGGATCGCCATCTTCAAGAGCAGCCTGCAGATACGCAACCATGTCGGCCTCAGTGACCAAGCAGTCAGCCGCATCAAAACGGCTCCATTGTTCAGTTCTCTTCATTCCGTCCTCCTGCACCCTTCATTGCGCATAATGCGAGCATTATGTTGAGGGTTTGCAGCACTTGTGCTGACGGGGGTTGGTAGAACGTGGGCCGCGAAGCGGCATCGTTATACCAATTCCCGCCCGTAACATAATGTCTATTATGCGCGGTGTATCACTTCACTCTCAGCACCCACCACTAGGCGTCATTGTCTATCTCCATCACGTTCTGTGAGAAAAAATAGAGACAGGCCTAGATCGCGCGAAAATATTTCCATTAGAATCCCCTACAAAATCAATTGACTCCGTATAAAACTTGCCGGTGCTCCCGGCTCTGTGAGAGAAAAATGAAAGGGAATATTTTTGTTGCATCTGTGCTTTCGATTGCAGCTATAACCGGGTGCTCATCCACCCCCAAAGATTTGGGACAGCCATTCGTTCAGGATAAGAGCAAGAGCGTTGCGTTGAACGTAGCTGCTTATGCTGGTTATCCATATTTACTTGTGGACAACAGCTACAGCCAGGAATTCGACACCCTCGCAACCTCGAGTAGCAATGCCATGCTGCTGGCCAACGATCTCAGCGGAAGCCTTGGTTCATTAGGTGGCGGAACGTTAGGACTTGGACTGGGATTCATCTCAGGTCTAGCTGATCAATACCCTTTGGACGCGGCTAAAGTATTCACCGCCAAACTACAGCCGGGTGAAGATTATCGGTCAGCTGCGACTGTGTTGCGTGTGTTGAAAGCCAATTACGAGAAGAGGCCTGAAGATCCGGAAGAGTTCAAAGCCTTAAACGGTTATTTTGCTAAGCCTAATCTAGATGCGTATGTGTGCGAACCTGCTGATTTTCTAGCAAAAAGTAACTTTGACTTCAGCTGTTTTGACCCTGCATACAAGAGCTTTAACCATTACATCAAGGTGGTCCGGCCCGCTAATGGCACGGAATTTTCCAATGTAATGAAATTGCCTGCCGGCCAGTACGGCGTTTATGTAATGCGTTCAGATAAAGGCTCCGTCCTACACCCCAAAAAAGATGCCCCGGATGCCTATTTCTATCTGAAGTCCGGTTCTTATGTCCTCGGTGACACCAACACGATCCTCCCACGTGTTGCCCCCCGTGAAGATGGCAAGCGCCTCGTGTTCATCGATGGTAAGCCGACCTTGATCTAGATCTGCGTTCTCTTACATCAGGGCAGGCACGTTGATGCCTGTCTTTATTTTTGGTCACAGTTACCATAAATAGTGCTACTCTATTTCGGTCACCGTTACCAAAAAAGGATTTCCAGATGCGCGACCCGAACGATACCAAAACCCACGACCTGCTCCCCACACCCCGCCGCCGTGGCCGCCCCAGCACCGGAACGGCACTGACCCCAGCGCAAAAACAGGCTCGATACAGGCAACGGCAGCGAGCACGCACTGTCACGGTCACGTTTGATCGTGCCGCTGTTGACTCGTTGGACTCGCATATTCGCGCCCTGGTAGCTGGATTCGATGCGCCCATCCCACCAGAACATGCGGTCTCTATCCTGGAATCAATCCGGGCCGCGACCCTGGCGCAACTGGCACCGGTGGCAGAATTATGATCGAGATCCATTGCCAGGCAGATTATGAGCAGGCGCTGGCGCTGCTGGAACGACTGATCGATGTCTATGACGCCAACAGGGCGCTGATCGAGCAGCTTTCGCTGGCCATTGAGCTCTGGGAGGAGCAGGCACCGGAGTTCGCCGAGTTCAACCGGGCGGTGGCCGGTGAGCCAGAGCCCTGATTTTGCCGTCCGCACGGGTGGTCATCTGTACGACCACCTACGCCGGTCGGCCTGCCCAGCGGCAGAGAGCGCGACCCCGTAGGGGCGGTTTTTGTTTTTGTGTGTCGGGTCGGTCTGGGGGAGGGTGGTTGGGTCGGGTGGGAGTACTGTAATCTCCCACCCAATTCTCACCGTGATAAATTCGATGTCGTTTGAGGCTCTTTTTTGAGCCTGTTTTAGGGTCTGTTTTCACCTGTAAAAATCGGTTGTGTTCCGTCTGACCCTGTGGCAGGATGATCGAGTCCCGTGATTTTATGCGGGGCGGTCAGTTCGAGACACGTTCGTGTCTCATTCCTTCGGGATATGACGCCTTCGGGCAATGCACCCAGAAATGGGTAATGAAAAAAATTGTGTTTTGGTCCGGCCTTGGCGCCGAGGCCGGATTTTTTTTCAGCATTGTCTCGGATAGGCGTATGGACCCGGTATCACAGCCCGTATCACAAAAAAAACCTCTCAGTTCGGCCATCGAAACGGCGCTGGCCGGGTTCGTGGCGTTCAACGATTTCGTTGAGCTGCGATTCCCGTTCGTTTTCGACCCACGCTGCTGTGTGGGCGCCTCCGATGCGGTCGAGTTCGACGGTATCGTCAGCCTCTCCACCGAAAAAACTTTTGACGTCGATCTGAGGCAATTGGCCTGGTTGGTGCCTGACCTGCGCCTGTGTGCAGAGGTCACGTTCCAGCCCGACGGGTCGGTGATCACTGACGAACTGAAAGCCCCATTCGAATCCATTGAGTCCCATCTCGGCTCGATGGCGATAAAAATTTATCCGCGCGGTAATGCTCGGCTGGGACTGGATCCCTATGTGTCCGCGAAAATCAACCCCAGCAAAATTAGCTACGGTTTCAACGCGTTCAGCGATATCTACACACTCGGTCAGGCCCTGCCGATCGCGATGAGCGCGTTTGTCCGTGGCTGCCCGGACCTCGCCGCCCTGGTCGATGTGGCTGGGTGTCAGGTCATGCGCATCGATTCAACCTCTGGCGTGCACTGCTCCACCGTGGCCGACGTCAGCGCCCTGCTGAAACGCATCAGCCACATTCAGATCGGGCACGTCCACGCCGCCGGGTCTACGGGGACCTACGCCGAGCGTGAGCAGAAGCTCCTCGCCAAATCTGGCGATACGACCTACATCAACCCGAACTCCGAGCACCAGCGCGGGGCTGCCTACCCCAAAGGGCCCGAGGCCCGAGAGGAGGAAAAACGCCTGACTCAGGAACTCCGTCGCGACCCCGGTAACGCCGCTCTGGCAGCCCGGGTCGAGGCCCTGTCCGACCCCGATTATCAGACCTACTGCGAAAAGCTGCTGCGCCTCGAGGCCAGAACGCTGCGCCGCGGGCTGGTCGGTCAGCTCGAACGCCTCGGTATCACCGACTGGGACGGCACCGCCGTCGATCTCATCCGCTGCGAGCGCCAGCTCGCTGATGCCGGAACAAGTTTTGTACACAGCCTCTGGGCACATGTTTGGCGCCCAGTCCTAACCGCACTCTGGGGAGACCCGTCTATGTCGCTCGCAAATGAGACTGAACTCGAGCAGAAAATCACCACCTATTACGAGGAAAATGCCGTTGGGCGTGCCCGCAGCATGGGCACGCGCCGCGCCCTGACCCACCTGCGGTGCATCATCGATCGCGGCTGGACAGCCGCCAAGCGTTCGCCTCCCGCCTCCCAGGCCACGTGGTACCGGACGATCGGCGAGCTCGTCGATGCGGGGATCTCGCTGGCTGCCCTCCAGTCCTGTGACGGGACCGCTGAGAGCCGCCTCGCGGCAGGTGTTGTGGTCTCTCTCCGGTCGGTACTCGAGGTGCAGGCAGTCAGCTCCGCGCCAAAGTGGTTTAAACCTGCCGACCTATCCCGCTGGTTGGACGATCAGGATCTTATGACCGTGCCGCACCGTCACCGCCGCGCCGTGGGCGACGGACTGGTGGAGTGCGTGGGCACTGACGACGGGCGGCCAGCTCCCGAGCACAGCGGGATTTTTGGGCCTCCCAGTTCGCTGTACGAGACCGCCGATTTCCTGCGGCGCAGCGCTGCGAGCGAGCTCAGCACGCACGCGGGCGTTTTCCCGCCCGAGGTCGACTGGGATCTGATTGTGGTCCAGTCGGAGGTCGCCGACCTGCGTGTACCTGCCGTGCCCCGCCATCCGCAGCTACGGCTGGTGTGAGG
>NZ_JRJY01000150.1:14472-19202 GCF_000801015.1 Aeromonas sp. ZOR0001
TTTTATGGCACCAATTTTAGTAACTGTTACCAAAAAGGACTGATTCAGATGAACGATAAAACGCAACCTACTGTCGGCGCATCCGGCCTGTACCTGGTCGGCGAGATCGCCGGGGTAAAGCAGGACTCATTCCGCAACGGGGAGCAGCAGATCATCCGACACACCGTCGGCGTTCGGATCACCACGGTCGACGCCTATGGCGGTGAGACCAGTGAGCTGGTCGAGGTCAGGCTGCCGCAGGCCGCCGTCGATGCAGGTCTGCCGCGTCAGCTCGATGGGCTGCGCGGTCAGATCCTCAGTCTGCCTGTCTGGGTGCAGCCCTACACCGGAAAACGCGGGGCAGGGCACGCGTTGATGCTGGACTCTAAACAGCAAATTTTGGGGATCTAGGTATGGCTATGACGACTGTCACCGGCGTGCTGGCCGGCGTTAAAAATGCACCGGATTTTGCCGTTATCGTGCGCACAGCAGAGGGCGATGTCGCGATCGTCATCCCGCCGTTAGCACTGCAACTCCTGCCCGATCCCGTGGCTCATTTTGAGCGGTTGGTCGGGGAAAAAATGGGTTTTTGCGTCGTGCCGGGGCACGAGATCGATGGGGCCCGCGTGCTGGACACACAGTACCGGGATCCCGAGGCGCAGAGCTGATGGCCGCCATCGTCACTGACAGCCTCGGTCTGGTCCTGCACGCGGTTCTGACCCACGTCGATCGCATCGAGCGCAGTGCCTCTGATAGGGATCCTAGCGTTCTGCTGATCCTGGAGGCCGAGGCCGATCTGTTTGTGGTGCTCGGCCCTAGCCGGTTTGCCGGTTCCGCTCAGGAACGGCGCCTGCAGGGCCTCGTCGGCACTCTCGTGGCACTGCCGGTCGTCTCGACGCCAGCGGGGCTGATGCTGGCAGAGGGACGGCTGGCCACAACGATTCTGGGGGGCTGACCAATGGATCTGCTCCCCGATATTACCCCCGCGCAGGCGGTCGAACTGGTGCAGGCCATCGGCCTGCTCTGGGCCACCGCGTGGGTTCTACGTCAACTGCGGAGAGCCATCCGCTAGATCAATGCAATGGAGTTTTTATATGGACCTGACCTCAATCACCACCGCGATCACCGGCGCTGTCACTCAGATCACCACGATCGGGCTGGCCTGTCTCTCGGTCTACGTGACAATCCGCACGTTCACCTGGGTACGCGGCGCGTTTAAGTAACGAATAGGGGGCCGCAGCGGCCCCCTTCTTTATATCGGATTTATATCGGAGGCCAACTATGGGGAGTGAATGGTGGCTGTACGTATCAGCAGTAATCGGAGCATTTTGGCTGCTCTACCACTGATCGCGCTCACTGCACCAGTACACGCGGATGTGGTCGAGCTGTTCCCAGGGGCCGGCACCGTTCGGGTGGCCAACGGCGCCACTGGGCGGATCGTTGGTGTCACGAGCATCGACAAAACCGCCCGGACTGTCGGCGCCGTTATTGATGCTCGGGACAGATTCGGGAACGCTGTTCGCGTTAACCGGGTTCTACGGGTCGTGCCTGACGCGCTGGCGCGATTCGGTCGCACCTGCCTCTCACCTGCGGGGGCAGCTCGCTGTGCGGCCGTCGGCGCCATCACCGCCGCAGCCGCCTACGCCGGGTACGACCTGATCAACGGCTGGCTACAGCGGCCGTCGACGGCCACAGGGGAATGCCCCCGTGACTGGATTTTTCTGCCTGGCCCCGATGGCACACGCGTCAAGGCGCTCCAGGGGTTGCCCTGTATCGAGAAAAAACCGGCTATTGGGTCCTCAAAACCTCTGGCCCCAGTGGCGCAGCGGACAGCTGGCGCACCCCCGAGATCCCACCCAGTGTCCAGCGCGGGATCTTTTATACCACCTGGGGCGACCTGAATAGCCCGCTGCCTGGCGACCTGTGGAGCTACAAACGCAACTGGGCCCGCGGGGAACAACAGGTCGAACCGGAAAACGGTGGTGAAATTTCAGATGCGGAATTTGCCGATCTGGTCCTGTCTAACCCTGCCGCGATACAGATCAGTCCAGGGCTGTATCCGGACATTTTTGAGCCGGTCACCGTCGATGAGACAGCCCCAAACCCGGGCGAGGGGACTAAACCCAACCCGGATCCGGACCCCGAGGCTCAGACCGATCTGGCCTCGATGGCCGATGTGCCTAGGGATGTGATCGATGTGCGGCGTTTTTACGACTGGGGCAGCGGCTGGCTACCCCGCCAGTGCCCAGCGCCGACCGTTGTCCCGGTCATGGGACAAAATTTCTCCATCGATTACGGGACCCTGTGTGGGCTGATCGAGAGCGCTGTTGCGCCCGTTCTGCGTCTGCTGGCGCTGTTTGGATTTTTGTCGATCGTGATCGTCGGCGTCGGGAGGTCTAGCTGATGTGGGGTGCGTTTGGGACACTAATGGCCGGAAATTTCGTGGCCAGAATTCTGCTCGCGCTGGGTGTTGCTGTCGTCTCCTATCAGGGACTCGACGCCATTCTGTCGCTGGCTACCTCGGAGATCCGGGCGTTGGTCACCGGTCTGCCTGCAACTGCGCTGGGGCTGCTGGGGCTGGCTCGCATTGATCTGTGCATCAACCTGATCCTGTCGGCCTATGCCGCCCGACTCGCCATGGCGGCGCTGACCACGATGCGTGTGAGGTAGTTAGCCTATGATCACCCTCATCACCGGCCGCCCAGGGAGCGGCAAAACGCTGTTGGCGGTTGAGATGATCCGCGACAATGCCAATGCAGAACGGATCAGGCCCCTGTTTTGCAACATCGACGGGTTGAATTTTGACCGGTTGCGGTGTTTCCCACTGGAGGACCCGACCGCATGGCCACAGCTGCCGTCCGGGGCCATCGTAGTGATAGACGAATGCCAAAAGATCATGCCGCCTCGTCCCAGTGGCGCGAAGGTTCCACCTCATGTTGATTTTTTGAACGAACATCGTCACGCAGGGATCGACCTGATCCTGATGACTCCAGACCCCAAACTGATCGATGTGTTGGCTCGTAAAACCGTCGGGCGGCACCTGCACGCCTACCGGCCATTCGGCATGGAGCACCGGAAGATCTTCGAGTGGAACTCATGTAACGAGGATCCGGAACCATCCCAGGGAGAGAAAAACGCACTGATCACCAAAAAACCGTTCGATAAGAGCCTGTATGAGTTGTACACCTCCGCCGAGGTGCATACCCACAAATCCCGACCACCACTGAAAAAATTTGCACTGCTCATTGGGTCGCTGCTGACAGCGATTTTGCTGTTTGCCTGGTCGTTCTGGTCCATCTGGCAGCAGGGGCAGGGCGATGCCCCGTCAGAGCAGACCGCCACCGTCACCACCGCCGAGCAGGGAGCAGTGTCCGCCGCCGTCTCCAGTGCCGAGCCCAGCCTGCCGCCGCCGATCCCGGAGGCATTTTTCCGCTCCCGGGTAGCGGTGAACGGTCATCCCGAATACCGCGTCGAACTGGGGGAGGGCGGGGGATATGCGAGTCTGGGCACGTTCCCCGCGTATCGCGTCGAGGGCGCCAACGTGCTGCTACTGGCTCACGCTGGAGATGATGTGGCCCAGTGGGTGATACGTGATGCTGATCTGGTAGGGTATCTGCAACAGGACGCAGACGCGCTGATGGCGAACAGGTAGGCGCCGCAGGCGCAGGGCCGTGCGACTGGGCGACGACCGCTGGCGGGCGGCGGACAGGCGGATGGCCGGTCATCAATATAATTACGGTAACAGTTACCAATAATGATGCCGATAACCCCATTTATCGGCATCATTTGTAAAGGCTTTGTTATTTTTGACCTTCAACATCTCCATTTTGACCTTCAACATCTCTAGCGGAGCAGACTATGGGAAATTGGGACGATTTTAGCAATTCAACGGATCCCGTTGATCCGGCGTTTCTGGCCGAACGTGAACCGGTCATAGCCGAGCACGTTTTTAGGGTCGCAACCCGTCAGGAGCTGCTGGCCCGAGGCTATGTCCTCAATCTGGCCGAGCTGAACCTGCCGGCATCGCCAGAACTGGACCAGATCGTCAGCATCCTGCAAACCCAGCGCGGTCCTGTGGCGATGGCGATCTGGTTCCAGTCAGCGAATGGCTGGCTAGGCAGCGCCCGGCCTGTGGATGTGGTGCGGCGCATCAGCCCTGGGGAAATGTCCGACGTCCTCCATGCGGCACGCCGCGAGGTCGCGCCAATCGATCATGCCTGAGCCATCCAACCCGGTGAGCAGTGTTTAGGGCTGGCCGATGGCACCGCCGTTCACCGACAGGCCACGGGCGCGGGCCTCCCGCAGGCAGCGCTGCCAAAAGTGCCTGCCAGTGGGCGCGGCCCATTTAACCTGGTAACGACTGGATAGCCAACAAATCGCCTCCAGCGGCAGATGGGCAAAATCCTGTTGATGGGTGTACCAAAAAGCCCGCCAGTCGTGGATGACCGCCACCCGGTCAACCAACTGCCAGCGGCAGACCCACAACGGGGTGTCCTGATGAACCAGCACCAACGCACCGGCCAACGGGAACACGTCGAACCACAGCAACTGGTGGTCATCGGGCACCGTGATATCCAGCCGCCGAAACCGGTGATGCCGCAGTTGTGCCAATAGGTCGACACCGGCGGTTAACGCATCCAGCGAGAGTCGATCCTGTGGGCGACCGCCGTGTTTCATCGAGAAAACCTCCAAAACGTACAAACCTATTGTCAAAAACTATTTGAAATGACCGGTTTTTAGCTAAATCCAAA
>NZ_JRJY01000106.1:0-214 GCF_000801015.1 Aeromonas sp. ZOR0001
TGAGGTATCCTGATTTTCACAGACAGTTCCGATTGTTACGATGAGACAATCGGGGGTGTTGAATGAAATCGAGAGAACACAATTCACCAGAGTTTCGGGCAGAGTCGGTTCGACTGGTGTTGGAGCAAGGCCTTGGCCAAGCTGAAGCCGCCAGAAGGTTGGGTATAGCCAAGGGCACACTGAGCAACTGGGTGGTCGTAGCCAAAGGAGGAAA
>NZ_JRJY01000018.1:0-14157 GCF_000801015.1 Aeromonas sp. ZOR0001
GGGTTCGAGTCCCGTCCGCTCCGCCACTAATTTGAAGGCCTTCCTGAATGGGAAGGCCTTTTTGCTATGGGCGGTTTTTGCCCATAAGTCCCACTGGTTTGCATACCAGAACCAACACGCAGCCCAGTCTGACGACTGGGCTGCGGTGCTTTTAGTCTGCTGGTGAGCTGCCGACGTCCCACCGCGATGACAATACCTTCCCCTGTTGGTGTTCTTGCTCCTGTTTCCACCTCTGTATCGCAACACATCCCATCTTGGCCATATTGTTCCGCTGCGAGCTGATAGAGCTTGAGGATTAAATCAGGCCATCTTGCAACGGTACGTCATCGCTTCCACTTGTTTGTATAATCCCCTTTTTTACTTATGGATTTATTCCATTAAAACAGTCTCTTATCAAGAATGAGCTATTTTGCAGCAGGAATGCCACGCAAGGCAAATGATAATGATTATTGTTTGAATGATCGAGTCGGGGTCGTTACAATGCGGGCTGATTAATAAAGTGCTTTTCAAATGAGCCTTTTCTAATGCTGCGTCTGGCCGGATGCCAGGGCGTTGTAATGAGTGAAGTAAGGGAATACGTCACCTTCCTACTAAAAATGTTCAGGCTAAAACATGACAACAGTGAAACCGAACAAGCTTGCCTTGTTGATCTGCTCCCTTCTTGCGACCCAGGCCTATGCTGCCGAACAAGAGGTGATGGTCGTCACCGCTTCCGGCTTCCAGCAGAAGATTGAAGACTCTGCTGCCTCCATCTCCGTGATTACCCGTGAGCAGCTGGAGAAGCGCGCCTATCGCGATGTGACTGACGCCCTGAAGGATGTTCCCGGTGTTGTGGTGACTGGCGGTGGTAGCAGCAGTGATATCAGCATTCGCGGTATGGGATCGAAATACACCCTGATGCTGGTTGATGGCAAAAAGGTGGATAGTCGTGGTACTCGCCCCAATAGCGATGAAGCTGGTATCGAGCAAGGCTGGCTGCCGCCACTGCAGGCGATCGAGCGCATTGAGGTCGTCCGTGGTCCCATGTCATCCCGTTATGGTTCAGATGCCATGGGTGGTGTGATTAACGTGATTACCCGCAAGACCACCGGTCTGGCCTGGCAGGGGTCGGTTCACGCAGATTCGACCTTCCAGGAGAACAAGGATGCCGGCAATAGCTTCCAGACCAATGCGTATACCGCAGGTTCATTGATCGATGGCGTGTTGGGGCTGCGTGTCAATGGCCAGCTGGCTCATCGTGGCGAAGACAAATTTACCCAGGGTTTTGCCGAGCAGGAGACTCGCAGTGGCACGGCAGTGCTCAGCTTCAAGCCTGATGAGCAGAATCGCTTCGATCTGGAGGCCAGTCGCAGTCTGCAGGATCGGGATCGCACGGCCGGCAATTCGCTGGATGTCAAGGCGACAGATAGCCTCTATCGCTACGAGCGCACCAACTATGCGCTGACCCATGATGGTCAGTATGATTTCGGCTCTTCCAGCAGCTATCTGCAGCAGGAGACCAACAGTAACCCCGTTCGCAAGATGGAGCTTACCAATACCATCGCCGATACCCATACCCAGTTTATTCTGGGGGATCACTACTTGAGTGTCGGTGGTCAGTATCGTTATGAGGATCTGCACGATCAGCGCAATGCCCTGACAGTGGCTAACCCTGCTGAGCAGCTGACCCGCTGGAGCTGGGCGATGTTTGTCGAGGATGAGTGGTCACTCACTGACAGCTTTGCCCTGACCGGAGGCGCCCGCATGGATCGGGACCAGAATTACGGCTCTCATTGGAGCCCTCGTCTCTACGGCGTCTGGCATCTGGATGATAGCTGGACGTTGAAGGGGGGCGTATCAACCGGTTACCGCTCCCCAGACTTGCGGATGTCGGCGGCCAACTGGGGTCAGGTCACCGGTGGTGGCAGCCTGGATGGCATGCTGGTCGGTAACCCGGACCTCAAACCCGAGACCAGCGTGAGTGAAGAGATCGGTCTGCTGTGGAACGGTCATCAGGGCTTCAACGCCGGGGTTACCCTGTTCAACACCGACTTCAAGAACAAGATCTCCGAAGTGCGTCGCTGCACCAGCAAGAGCGATCCCGCCTGCACCCTCAATGGTCACAGTTATGACTTCATCAGTGATCGGGTCAACGTCGACAAGGCGAACATGCGCGGTGTCGAGGGGATGATGGATTGGGCCATCAATGAGGATTGGTCGGTCAGCTCCAGCTACACCTTTACCCAGTCCGAGCAGAAGAGTGGTCCACTGGCGGGTCATGCCCTCAACCAGATGCCCCGTCACATGTTCAACGGCAGTGTTGACTGGCAAACCACCGAGGATCTCAGCCTCTGGTCACGGGTAAACTTCCGTGGCGAGACCTCCGAGTACCTGAGTCGGGTCAAGATGGCGGAGGGGACTCCTTCCTACACCTTCTTTGACATGGGCCTGGTCTACAAGGCCAACAAGCATCTGGATCTGACTGCCGGGGTCTACAACCTGTTCGACAAAACGGTGGATTACAGCAGCTATGGCACTGTGCTGGATGGTCGTCGCTACAACTTGGGTGTAACCTACAACTTCTGATAGGGAACCTGTCATGCGGCCGCCATCTTCCGATGGCGGCCGTTTTTATTGCGTGTCCGTCAGGGGGGGCTATGCCTGATAGGGGGCGGCTTGCCAGGTATTGCGCCCCAGTCCCTTGGCCTGATACATGAGGGCGTCAGCCTGCCGTAGTAGTTGGTCGGCATCAGCCTCTCTCTCTGCGGCTACCCAGACTGCCCCGGTGCTGATGGAGAGGGTCACCTCGCCGCTGCTGGTGTGCAGGGTTTGCCGGTTGCTCTCCAGGCAGATACGCTCGGCCCATTGCTCTGTCTCTGCCAGCGTGGCCAGCGGCAGCAGCAGGCAAAACTCTTCGCCGCCGATGCGGGCTAGCAGAGCCTCTTCGGGCAACAGGTTGGTCACAGTCGTGGCCAGCTTTTCCAGCAACAGATCCCCGATGCCATGACCAAAACGGTCATTGGTCTCCTTGAAGTGATCCACATCGAACAGCAGCAGAGCACAGGGCTCCCCGCTTGCCAGTCGTTGCTCCATGGCGGGCATGAATGCCCGTCGGTTGAGCAGGCCGGTCAGGGGATCTGTACTGGCTTGTTTCTCCAGTCTGGCGTTGGCGCGGCTTAACTCGGTGGTACGGCTGGCAACGGCGCGGCGCAATTGCACTATGTAGGCCACCATGATCAATGCCCCGGCCAGCAGTAGCCAGGGACCGAGATGGATAGGGTAGACGGTTTCGACATGCATCCATTTGCGGATAACCCGCTCCCGATCGCTCTCTTTGAGCTTGGCGAAGCCCTCTTCCAGCCGGTTTAACAGGGCAAGGTCACCCTTTTTTACCGCAAAGCGGATCTGGTCGGTATAGAGGTGACGAACCGGAATAAAGCGGGTGGGATCGTCCGAGGTATAGATGTAGAAGTTGGCGACCTGCAGATCGGCGATAAAGGCCTTTATGTCGCCCCGAAAGGCCGCCGCCAGCAGGGTGTCATTGTCATTGAAGGTCTGCAGTCTGGTGCCGGGGAAGTAGCGTCTGGCGTAATACTCCTCGTAGCCACCGGCTACCACACCGACCGTTTCATGGAGCAGGTAGTAATGTACATCGGTGCCGCGCAGTTCGCTCGAGAAGAAGAGCTGGGAGTCGAGCTGGGCGAGAGGCCGGCCATAGTCGAACAGTTTGTCCCGCTCCGGTGACCAGAGCAGTCCGGCGTGAACGTCTGCGTTCCCCTCATGGAGCAGGTCGAGGGAGCCTTGCCAGTCGACCAGCCTGAACTCGATCTTCTGGCCGGTCACCCGGGCATATTCACGCCATAAATCGATCAGCAGGCCATCCGGCTGGCCCGACTCATTGATATAGGAGAAGGGCTGCCAGGCTTTGGAGTTGGTAATGATGATCGGCTCTTCCGGGGCTTTTGCCCAGGCAGGCAGGGCAAGGGCGAGCAGCAGGAGCCCCCATCCGATACTGACTATGACTCCTGTCCTGGAAGAGGCCATCCTTGCTCCAATCCGCTGCCGTATACCGTTCCGTGGTCACCGATTATCACCGCCTTTCTGATCGAAGAACAAGTGCTCAGATGATGAAGTTTGCATGATGCAAACGGCGCCATGACAAGGCTGGCGGATAGAGTAACTACTTACAGCGGCAGGCTGATCCGCGCCTCCAGTCCCCCCTGTGGCCGATTGAGCAGGGTCAGCTCGCCGCCGTGCTGATGGACTAGGGTGCGGGCAATGGAGAGGCCCAACCCGACACTGCCGGACTCGGTGTTGCGCGCTTCATCGAGTCGCACGAACGGCTTGAACACATCCTCGAGTCGCGCCGGATCGATCCCCGGCCCATTATCGCAGACCCGTATCAACAGCTCCTCCTTGCGCCGCTCCAGCGACACTTCGGCGCTGCCGGCATATTTGATGGCGTTGCCGATCAGGTTCTGCAGCACTCGGCGCAGGGTGTTGGCCCGACAGGCGTAGACCTCTTTGCCCTCCGCCAGACAGGTGACCGGCTGGCCGGTATCGGCATAGTCATCGCACAGGCTGACCAGCAGGCTGACCAGATCCAGCTCGCGGGTAGCCTCTTGCTGCCCCTCCTCGCGGGCAAAGCTGAGGGTGGCCGCCAGCATCTGCTCCATCTGTTGCAGGGTCTGCTGGATGCGCTCCTTGTCCTCGCCATCGGCCAGAAACTCGGTGCGCAGCCGCAGGCTGGTGATGGGGGTGCGTAGATCGTGGGAGATGGCCGCCAGCATCCGGGTTCTGTCCTGCACGAAGCGGTCGAGCCGGGTGTGCATCCGGTTGAAGGCCTGAATCGATTCGCGGATCTCGGTCGGCCCCTCCTCTTTCAAGGGCTCGATATCCTCGCCCCGTCCTAGCCGCTCCGCATTGCCTGCCAGCTGCTTGAGCGGGCGGGTGGCACGGCGAAACAGCAGCACCATCAGTCCGATCACCAGACTGGCGACCAGCATCAGGTTGAAGGTGGTCTGCCACGACCAGCTGCCCGCCTCCTTGTCGACCAGCGAGCTGAACTGCAGCCAGCCCCCCTGCGGCAGTTCGATGGAGCCGTAGAGCCGCATATCCCGCGGCGGGGGCGGCCCCTTGCGATCCCGCATCATGCGGGCATGATGTTCCCACGCCTTGCTGCGCTGGGTATCCTCTTTCAGCTCGGCGCTGATCTCGACGGTGAGGCCGGGGGGGTAGTTGAGGCGCGAGCGCACCAGCTGCTCGAAGCGGGGGCTGCGGTTATCCGGTTGCAGCGGCTCGTCGGAGAGGCGCAGCAGCAGGGTCTCACTGCGGCTCGCCTTGAGGATCTCGTCATAGAGTGACGGTGGGGAGAGGGAGAGCAGCCTGACCACAGAGATGATCCGCTGCATGGCGTTGCGGCTGTTGACGAAGCCGAGCGCCTCCTCCCGATCCGTGCGGTAGATCTGGATACTGAGCAGCTGGATCAGGATCAACCCTGCCAGCGCCACCAGAATGATCTGGCCTGTCAGCCCCTTGGGCCATATTTTTGCCCACAGTCGTTTCAAAAAGGTCACCGCTTATGCCTGCGTCACGTCGGCGGAGAACATATAGCCGCCACCCCAGATGGTCTTGATCAGCTCCGGATTCTTGGGATCCCGCTCCAGCTTGCGGCGCAGTCGACTCACCAGAGTATCGATGGCGCGATCAAAGGCTACCGCCTCGCGGCCACGGGCCAGGTCCAGCAGTTGATCCCGGCTCAGCACTCGCTGCGGTCGCTCGAGAAACACCTTGAGCAGATCGAATTCGGCGGTGGAGAGGCTCAGGCCCACCCCATCCTCATCGACCAGCTCCCGACGATTGACGTCGAGTAGCCAGCGATCGAAGCGCAGATCCCGGGTCAGGGTCTCGGCGGCAGGCTGGGTCTCGGCCTGGGTGCGGCGCATCACCGCCTTGATGCGCGCCAGCAGCTCGCGCGGGTTGAAGGGCTTGGCCAGATAGTCATCGGCCCCCATCTCCAATCCGATGATGCGGTCGGTCTCTTCCCCCATGGCAGTGAGCATGATGATGGGCAGGTTCGATTTGACCCGCAGCTCGCGGCAGAGGGTCAGACCATCTTCACCCGGCATCATCAGATCCAGCACCAGCAGGTCGAACTCCCGCTCCTCCAGCAGTCGCTTCATCTCCTTGCCATCCCGGGCGCAGCTGACCCGCAGGCCGTGCTGTTCCAGAAAGCGTTTCAAGAGATCGCGGATCTCGCTGTGGTCGTCGACCACCAGAATGTGGGTGTTGCCCTGGTTCATGAATACCTCCCCTTCTTGGCGTTGGCCCGAGTATACGAAAATCCGGACGGCGGTTTGTGTCAAAGTGTGCCAGATCCGCACGATGCCACACTCTGCTACAAAAAAGGGCGATGCTGGCAAAGTTCAGACACCGATAGGGTGTTTACTTGAGGGCAAGGCAAGAGCGCCGAACCAGAATCATCCCTACAGGAGATAGACCATGAAAAAGCTGACCAAAACCCTGCTGACCGCCACCCTGATCCTTGGCCTGCCGCTGGGTGCCTATGCTGCCAGTGAAGCGGCCCCCACCGGCCAGCCTGGCGCCATGGTGGATTGCCCGATGGACGGTGGTGGCATGATGGGTGGTAAACACCACGGTGGTCGCCACGACAAGATGGCTCGTATGCAGAACATGACCCCGGAGCAGATCCAGGCCAACTTGCAGCAACGTTATGATCGCATCGAGGATCCTGCCAAGAAGGCGGAGTTCATCAAGAAGCTCAACGAGCGTGCCGCCGCTATGACCAAGCACGCCGAAGCGATGAAGCAGTTCGCCGAAGCGAACCAGTAACAGCTCCAGCTGTTATCAACCCAAGGGTGGCCGAGGCCACCCTTTTTGTGATCGTATCGATCCATTTTCGCTCGAATCCTTATCTTGCTGTCGCTTATGTGAGCGATGGCAAACGCGCCGTGAGCGAATTGCAAGATAATGCCCGCTCATATAACAAGCTGCAGTTAGCAGTGGCCGAAAACAGGAGAGGGTATGGGTTGGGATCTGGGGACAATCAAGGGGCGATATACCGCCGTTTTTCTGGGATTCATGGTGGCGGTCTGTGTGCTGACCGTAATCGGCATCCAGTTATGGGTCAAACCCGAGCTGCAACGGGCGGGTGAGCAGAATCTGGTGCTGCGGGTCAGCGAGATTGCGACCGACATTCGCGATCAGCTCAACGGGGTGCAGAGCCAGTCACGCAGTATCACTCAGCTGGTTGCCCAACTGCCGAGTGAGCAAATCGATGCTGTTCTCCCTGCTCTGATCGATCAATATGGCAATGCCATGGTGTTTGGTGGCGGCATCTGGCCGATGCCGGATCAGCGGGAAGCCGGTCGCATCAAGTTCAGTACCTTCTTTCATCGGGATGGTGCCAACAAGCTGATCCCCAACACCTACTGGAACTCGGCCGAGGCGCCCAACTATTTCGAGCAGCCTTGGCACAGAGCCGGGCAGCAGGCGGCGAAAGGCATGTGTGTCTGGGCGGCGGCTTACAAGGATGGTGCCAGCCAACAGCCGCGCACCAACTGTGCCATGGGGATCTATCGTAACGGTTCCCTTTACGGGGTGTCCACCATCGATGTGACGCTGGGTTTCTTCAATGATCTGGTCGCCAAAAAAGAGCAGGAGATCGGTGGTCAGGTGATGATCGTCGAGGTTGATGGCAAGATCCTCAGCAAGAATGGTCGTTTGACTGGGGATGTGGTGCTGGGCAACCTCTCATCTCACGGGGACTATCCCTTTGCCAGCGCCATCGCCAGCCTGCTGGGGCCGGGTAATGGCGCCGCGTTGCAGCGCACTACCTTTCAGGATCTGGGTGAAGAGCAGACATTGCTGATGCAACCCATCGAAGGAACCCCCTGGCTGTTGGCGGCGGCGCTGCCGACCAGCACCCTGACCCACGACAGTCAGGAGGTGCTCAAGACGCTGGCAGCGATCCAGCTACCGCTAGTGGTGCTGCTGTTTGCGCTGATGTTGATGGCCATCAAGCAGCTGGGCAGTCGACTCGACACCCTCAAGCAGAACATCGATGCGCTCTCGGCCGGAGATGCTGATCTGACTGCCCGGATCCGGGTCAAGGGGCACGATGAGCTGGACCATATCGCTCAATCGGTGAACCGCTTTATCGCCTATCTGCAGCAGATGATGTTGCAGGTGACCGAGACCACAGAGCTGATTACCCGTGAATTGGCCCAGCTGGATCAGCAGACGGGGCAGGCCAGACGCATTCTCGGTGAGCATGCCGCCGAGACCGATCAGATAGTGACAGCCCTGACCGAGCTCAGCTCCACTGCCGACAATGTGGCGCACCACGCGAGCGATTCCGCCAGCTTTACCGAGTCTGCCAATGGTCAGGCGATTCAGTCCCGTCAGGTAGTGGGTCAGGCCTCTGCCAGTGTGGCGGCGCTGATCGATGAAGTGGATCTTGCTGCGACCAAGGTATTGGGGATGCAGGAAGATGCTCGCCAGATCAGCAGTGTACTCAGCGTGATCGGCGATATTGCTGCCCAGACCAACCTGTTGGCACTCAACGCGGCCATCGAGGCGGCGCGGGCCGGTGAGCAGGGGCGCGGTTTTGCCGTGGTTGCTGATGAGGTGCGCGCACTGGCGGCGAGAACCCAGAATAGCACTGCCGAGGTGGGGAGCATGCTCTCCCGGTTGACGCAGGGGGTGGCCGAAGCCGTGGTGGCCATGGAGCACACCAAGCAGAGCTGTCAGGCGGCGACCGAGAATACCGAGCAGGTGACAGGCGGGCTCGACAAGATGGCGGATGCCGTGGTGCAAATAAACGATCTGGGTACCCAGATTGCGACTGCGGCAGAGGAGCAGAGCCGGGTGACCGAAGAGATCAGCCGCAACATGGTCACGATCCGCGACATGGTCAATTTGCTGGTGGATAACGGTCAGAATACCGAACAGAGTTCGGCCACCCTGCTGGAGTCCAATCGCCAGCTGGTGGCGTTGGTACATCGCTTCAAGGTGTAACAAACCGATAATGAAAGAGGGGGAGCCCGGTGCTCCCCCTCTTGCTATCTGTGCCGATGCGGGCGTGCAGCCACTCCACCGGACGAGCGAACTTAGCCCTGAGCCTTGTCGGTCAGGTCTACTTTCTTGACGGTATCACCTTCGAACTTGATAACGACGTTCTTCTTGGCTGCGTCGGTATCTTTCAGCAGGGTTTTGGTGGTTTCTGCCAGCAGCGGAGAGGCCTTCTTCAGGGCATCCAGATCATAGGTCCACACTTCCAGACCGGATTCGGTCTTGGTGGTGGCAGGAGCGCCCAGCTTCTCTTTAATAGCCTGCTTGTTGGAGCCGCCTTCCTTGATATCCAGTGCCTTCTTGATGGCTTCGTTGGATGCGCTGTCTACAGCACCGGATACGGCGGTATTAGCGGCATCCTTGACGCTGCTGGTGACGCTGTCGGTCAGCGAGTCCATCAGGCCAGCATTGGCAAACAGGGGCAGGGTGGTGAGGGCTACCAGCAAAGTCTTTTTCATTTTTTACAGATTCCATTGGTTCAAATGAGGCGGCTATGGAACCAATAAAAGAGCTGGGTGTCAAGTGAGGCAGCTATTGAGCGGTCTGTTAACTGTGTCTCATTTTTCACCAGCCGCAAACAGTTTTGGTATCTCCCGCACCAGCCAGCTTTTGGCCTTGCCCATGGTGTCTCGCCGCCAGGCCAGCACGACCTGGATATGATGGCGATATTCGGGGCTGATCACCTTAAGCCGTCCGGCCCGGATGTCCTCCTCAATCCAGCTTTGTGGCATGGTACCGACGCCGATACCCGCCAGCAGGGCATCCCGTTTCTCCGTCATGGTGCTGACGGTGAGACGCGGCTGCTTGTCCAGCAGGCGGTAGGTGAGCACCGGTTTGCGCAGGGCGGTATCGGCGACGGCGATGGCGCGATAGCGACGCAGGGTCTCGTCGGCCAAGGGTTCGGGCTCCTGATGCAGCGGATGATCGGGATGGGCAACGTAGAGCATCACCTCCTCTTTCAGCACCTGATGCTTGATGCCGGTCATCATGATGTCCGGGTTGATGGAGGAGATCAGCAGGTCGGCGCGGCCATCTTCCAGACACTCCCAGCTACCCGCCAGCACCTCGGCCCGCAGCCGCAGTCGGGTATTGGTCTGCTCGGCCAGCTTCTCCACCAAGGGGTAGAGGGCCTGCACCGGGACCAGCGCATCGACGGCGACTGTGATGTCTGTCTCCCAGCCTCGGGCCAATGCCCGGGTCTCGCCTACCAGATGTTCGGCTGCCTCCAGCAGCACCCGGCCGCGCTCCAGCAGCATGCGTCCGGCCGGGGTGAACTTGGTGCGGTGGCCGCTGCGGTCAAACAGCATGGCATCCAGTTCGTCTTCCAGCTTCTGCACCGTATAGCTCAATGCCGAGGGCACCTTGCCCAGCTCGTCGGCCGCCGCCGCAAAGCTGCCGCGGCGGTCGATGGCGTCCAGCACCCGGATTGCCTCCAGGGTCAGCGCCCGCTCCTTGTTCGATTCCTTGGCCATTCCTCACCTTCAATTTTTTTGAATATGTTTGCCAGTTTATCTCGCTAACAAGTTAGGTCATGTCACTTTAATATTCAATCAACGCTTAGGCAGGAACGTCGAGCGGCCAAATATGCGGGTAGTTCCGCACTGTGACACACCAAATCGGTCTGTCTGATGTCGGTGAAAGAACAACACACTATTTGAATGATCTCTTGTATGGATGCATTGATTCTGGCCGAGCTGACTGGCACGCGAACAAATTCGTATGCCGCTGCGTACTCAAGGCACAGTTACAGTCAGCCTGGCTGACCAGAGCAGCGAATACCGTATTCCGTTTGGTATCGGTAGCGGCAAACAGCGTTAATCAACCGTCTCGGTAGGTGAGGAGCAGACCATGATGCAATTGAGAGCCGCAGAAGCGCGGGGCAAGGCCAATTTTGGCTGGCTGGACGCGCGCCACAGTTTCTCCTTCGGTCACTACTATGACCCGGAGTGGATGGGGCACTCGGTACTGCGGGTGATCAATCAGGATCTGGTTGCGCCGGGTGGCGGATTCGCCACCCACCCTCACGCCAATATGGAGATCCTCACCTGCGTGCTGCAAGGCACCATAGAGCACAAGGACAGCCTCGGCCATGCCGAGCAGAGCCCGGCAGGGGATTTCCAGCTGATGAGCGCAGGCAGCGGGATCCGCCACAGCGAGTACAACCCCTCGCAGACGGATCCTCTCTCCCTGTTGCAGATCTGGATCGAGCCGAACGAGTTCGGCACGCCACCCGGGTATCAGCAGAAGAAGATCGAGTCCAGACCGGGCATGACGCTGGTGGCGTCACCGGATGGCGAGGATGGATCGCTGCGGATCCGCCAACAGGCCCGCGTATGGCGGCTGGAACTGGCCCCGGGCGAGACGCTCGAATGGGCACTGGCTGGCCGACACGGTTACCTGCAGATGATTTCAGGGGGGTTGACCGCCAACGGTCTGGCTGCCCGACTCGGCGACGGGGTACTCAGTCGTGATGAATACCGGTGGGAGCTGGTTGCGACCAGTGCCAGCCAAGCTCTGTTATTTGACCTACCCTGAAGCAGTCAGCGGTGATGTGACACAAACGAGGAATATGCAATGGACAAGATGAAAGATGTAGCGCTGCTGGCGGGTCGTGTACTGCTGGCGCTGATGTTCGTAATGGCGGGCTGGAGCAAGATCGGCGGCTATGCCGGAACCCAGGGCTATATGGAAGCGATGGGTGTGCCGGGCTTTATGTTGCCGCTGGTGATCCTGCTTGAGCTGGGTGGTGGCCTTGCCGTCGTCCTGGGTCTCTTTACCCGCAGCCTCTCCGTGCTGCTGGCTGGTTTCACCCTGATGGCTGCCTTTATTTTCCATTATCAGCCTGCAGAACAGATGCAGATGCTGATGTTTATGAAGAACGTCTCGGTGGCCGGTGGTTTCCTGGCGCTGGCGGCGGCCGGAGCAGGGGCTTTCAGTGTGGATGCCCGTCTCGGCAAAAACTGGTAATGCCCTGAAGAGTCAAGTTTTCCAATGCCTTTTGGCCGGTGCAACTGCACCGGCTTTTTTCTGTCTGCGTTTTCCGAGGCGGTGTGGCAGTTGCACAAATCTGCGGCCCCCCTCATGGTTCAGCGGTTTGCCCGCCTGCTGGCCACAAGAGCCTTTTGCATCTTCCCCCTCGATCCCCGACAATTCCCTCTCTTGTGAAGTGACGGAAATGGCTCGCCTTTTCCCTCGCCCCCTCTCATCCACAGGCGGGAATTGCTCATGTTTACCCTCTACCACTCCAATCAGCTGGATCTGCTCAAAGAACTGCTGGTGAGCCGCATCCGGCAGGCCCCTCTCTCTCACCCCTTCGATCGGGAGCAGATCCTGGTGCAGAGTCCGGGCATGGCCCAGTGGCTTAAGCTGGAGCTGGCCAAAGCGTTCGGCATTGCCGCCAATATCGACTTTCCGCTGCCCGCCAGCTTTATCTGGGAGATGTTCACCCGGGTGCTGGCAGATGTGCCGCGTCAGAGCCCCTACAACAAGGGATCCATGAGTTGGCAGCTGATGACAATTCTGCCTGCCTTGCTGGATCGCCCCGCCTTTGCCCCGCTCGCCGCCTATCTGGGCGGCGGAGATGATGAGGATTCCGCCAGGGATCCCGAGCAGGTGCGGTTGTGGCAGCTCTGCCAGAAGGTGGCGGATCTCTTTGACCAGTATCTGGTCTACCGGCCGGACTGGATCGCTCGTTGGGAAGAGGGGGAAGGATTGAGTCAGGAGCTGGCCGGGGTGAGCGGTCAGGATTGGCAGCCGGAGCTGTGGCGTGAGCTGGTGGCCCGCACTCTGGCACTCTCTCCGAGCGGCTACCACCGTGCCAACCTCTACGAGGAGTTTATCCACGAGCTGGCGCGTACCGCCGATCTGCCGGGCAAGCTGCCGCAGCGGGTCTTTGTGTTCGGCATCTCGGCGCTGCCGCCGCGCTATGTGGAGGCGCTGCTGGCCCTCGGCAGTCGGCCGGAGGTGGAGGTGCACCTGTTCGTCACCAACCCCTGCCGCTACTACTGGGGGGATCTGCTGGATCGCAAGACCCTGGCTCGGTTGGAGAACAAGCTTAAACCCGGCACCGATATCGAGACATTGCAAGGCCCCGCCAACCCGCTGCTCGCCTCCATGGGCAAGCTGGGACGCGACTACCTGCATCAGCTGATGGAGCTGGAGGTGCCGCAAATCGAGGCCTTCGTCGATATCGACGAGGTGGATGCCAAGGGCAATGTCAGCCTGCTGCGCGCCATCCAGAAGGATGTGCTGGAGCTGGCCGAACGGGGCGCCGGTCAGTTCGATCTCGACAGCAGCCACCACAAGAGCCCCATCAGCCCGGCGGATGGATCCTTGCAGATCCACGCCTGCCACGGCCCGATGCGTGAACTCGAGGTGCTGCACGACCGGCTGCTGGCGCTGTTCGAGCAGGATCCCGCCCTCACCCCGAAAGATGTGGTGGTAATGATGCCGGATGTGAACAGCTACGGCCCCTACATTCAGGCGGTGTTTGGCGCGCGCGGTCAGATCCCGTTTGCGGTCTCGGATCGGGCGGCGAGTCAGGAGAGCCCGCTGCTGCAGAGCTTCCTCGCCCTGCTCAAGCTGCCCAACGCCCGATTCGGGGCAGGGGAGCTGCTCGCCATTCTCGAGGTGCCCGCCGTGCTGCGCCGGTTCGAACTGGATGACGACGAGTTCAACCAGCTGCGGGTCTGGGTGCAGGAGACCGGCATCCGCTGGGGGCTGAATGACGGCTACCCCGTCCGCTTCGATCTGCCGCCCATGTCCGGCAACAGCTGGCTGTTCGGCCTGCGCCGCATGCTGCTCGGCTTCGCCATGGGGGATGGCGAGCCGGTGGCGGGCATTCTGCCCTACGCCGATATCGAGGGTCAGCAGGGGCTGGCGCTCGGCAAGCTCGCCTGGTTTGTCGATTCGCTGGCCGAATTCTTGCCCCGGCTGCAACAGGCGCAGCCGCTGGCCGAGTGGAATGCCTGCCTGCTGGCACTGCTGGAGCGCTTCTATCTGGCTGACGAGGATGAAGAGCGTCAGCTTCAGCTTATTCGCAGCCAGCTGGCCGAGTGGCAGACCCGGCTCGGCGAGGCCCGCTTC
>NZ_JRJY01000018.1:14318-20150 GCF_000801015.1 Aeromonas sp. ZOR0001
CTGTTGCAGGATTACCTCGGCAGCGTGCTGGGGGAGTCCCGCTCCAGCCAGCGCTTCCTCGCCGGTCAGGTCAACTTCTGCACCCTGATGCCGATGCGCTCCATCCCCTTCAAGCAGGTCTGCCTGCTCGGCATGAACGATGGCGTCTACCCGCGTACCCTGGCTCCCATGGGGTTCGACTTGATGGCGGTGGCCTCGCGGCGCGGGGATCGCTCCCGTCGCGATGATGACCGCTACCTCTTCCTCGAGGCGCTGCTGAGTGCCCAGCAGGGGCTCTATATCAGCTATCAGGGCTTCAGCGCGCAGGACAACAGCGACAAGGTGCCCTCGGTGCTGCTGGCGGAGCTGATCGACTATGTGCGGCAGGGCTTTGTGCTGGCGGGGGATGAGGATCTCGACGACGAAACCTCCGGCAAGCGGCTGCTCAACCACCTGATGGTGGCGCACCCGCTTACCCCCTACAGCCGCAACTACTTCTATCCGGAGGCGGGTTCACGCCTCTTTACCTATGCCGCCGACTGGCTGCCCGCCCTCAATCCGGTGCGCGGCGCAGCCAACTTCCAGAGCGGCGAGCTGCCTTTGCCTCCCGAATGGGGCAAGGAGCAGGGGCTGGAGCTGGCGGAGCTGCTGCGCTTCTATCGCCAGCCCACCAAATATTTCCTCAACCGCCGCCTCAAGGTGTGGTTTGAACTGAACGAAGCCAACATCGAGGACAGCGAGCCGTTCGAGCTGGATGGCCTGCAACATTATCAGCTGAAAGATCTGCTGCTCGATGCCCATCTGGCGGAAGGGGATAGCACCGAGCGTCGCGAGCGGTTACAGCTCACCGGCCTGCTGCCGCAAGGGTGGTTCGGCAGCCTGCTGCTGGACGATCTGGATGCCGAGATGGGCAAGCTGGCGGATCGGCTGCGCCCTTGGGTTGCGGCCAATGAGTCAGAAAAACAGGCGGTGGAGATCGATATCTCCCTCACTCAGGGCCAGCTGCAAGGGTGGATCGACACCCAGAAGGGGCGCTTGCTGGTGGTCAAACCCGGCAGCTTCAACGGCAAGGATCTGCTGCTGGGCTGGATCCAGCACCTCTGCCTCTCATTGAGTGGCGCCCCCGGCGACACCCTGCTGTTCGATGCCAAACAGAGTCTGCGACTGCCCAAGCTCTCTGTCGACGAGGCGCGTCCCAAACTGGCGGCGCTGGTGGCCTGTTGGGCGCAGGGGATGAAGCGGCCACTGCCCTTCTTCCCCAATACCGCCTGGGATTGGCTCAAGGCGCTCGAGAAGGATCCGGACAAGCCGGAGGCGGCCGACAAGGCGGCCCTTACCCGTTTCAACGGCGGCTGGATGATCAATGGGGAGGGGCAAGACGTTTACGTCGCCCGCAGCTTCCCCGAACTCGATGACGAGGTGCTTGGTCAGTTGCAGGCGCTGGCTCGCGAACACCTGACTCCGCTGCTCAAGACCCTGGAGGAGCTGAAATAATGGCTAACCCGCTCAATACCCTGCGTTTTCCCCTCCATGGTGAACGACTGATCGAAGCCTCCGCCGGTACCGGCAAGACCTACACCATCGCCGGTCTCTACCTGCGCCTGCTGCTGGGCCACGGCCCGCTCATTGAAGAGGGTGCCGATGCCGGTCAGCCGAGCGCCCATGAACGGCCGTTGTCAGTGACCGAAATTCTGGTGGTGACCTTTACCGAAGCGGCCACCGCCGAGCTGCGCGGGCGTATCCGCGGTCGCATTCACGAGGCGCGGCTCGCCTTTATGCGCGGCCATAGCAGTGACACCCTGCTGGCCCAATTGCTGGCCGAGGTGGAGGATCACGAATTGGCGGCCCGCCGCCTGCTGGCCGCCGAGCGCCAGATGGACGAGGCGGCGGTCTTTACCATCCACGGCTTCTGCCAGCGGATGCTGAAACAGAACGCCTTCGAGTCGGGTGCCCTCTTTGAAACCGAATTTCTTACCGACGACAGCCAGCTCAGGCTGCAGGCGGTGAGCGACTACTGGCGATCCGAGTTCTATCCGGTGGATAAAGCCCTCGCCAGCGCGGTGCGTGCGCTCTGGCCGAGCCCCGCCGCCCTGCTGCGGGAGATGGGCAGCTGGCTCGACAACAGCGAGCTGGAGATCCACCCCGCGCTGGGGGACGAGACCCTCGCCGCCCGCCATCAGGCGGCCATGAGTCGCATCGCGGCGGTGAAGAGCGAGTGGCTGGCGCAGACGGACGAGATCCGCCGCCAGACCGACGGCCAGATCAGCCGCTACACCGGCAAGAACTATGAAGGGTGGCTTGCCAAGATATCCGATTGGGCGCAGGACGAGAGCAGTGGCTACGCCATCCCGAAGGAGCTGGAGCGCTTCGGTCAGACGGTACTGGAGGAGAACCTCAAGAAGGGGGGCGCCGTGCCGACCCTGCCGCTGTTCAGTCAGATCGATGAACTGCTGGCGAGCCGCCCCGGTATTCGGGATCTGATCCTGCAACGGGCGGCCAAAGTGGTGCGCAGCCGGATGCAGGCCAGCAAGCGCCAAGCCCATCAGCTCTCGTTCGATGACCTGCTCAAAGACCTCGACGGGGCGCTCGGCTCCAGCCTGGGCGAACGGCTCTGCGAGCGCATTCGCGCCACCTATCGGGTAGCGATGATCGATGAATTTCAGGATACCGACCCCCAGCAGTACCGCATCTTCCATCGGCTTTACGGCGGCCACACCGACACGGCGCTGTTGATGATCGGTGACCCCAAGCAGGCCATCTACGGCTTTCGCGGCGCCGACATCTTTACCTACATTCAGGCGCGGCGAAATGTGAGCGCCCACTACACCCTCGGGCGCAACTGGCGCTCCAGCAGTGCGCTGGTGGGGGCGGTCAACGGCCTGTTCGAGCGGGCCAAGGATCCCTTTATCTACGAGGCGGATATCCCCTTCCTGCCGGTGGAGGCGCAGGGCAAGAGCAAGGCGCTGCTGCTTGATGGAGCCACCGCGCCCGTGCTCCACTGCTGGCAGCTGACCGGCCAGCCCACCTTCAATCGGGGGGATTACCAGAGCAAGATGGCGCGCGCCACCGCCGCCGAGATCCACCGCCTGCTGACCCTCGCCCGCGAGGGCAAGGCGCTGATCGGTAACAAGGCGGTAAAGGCCGGGGATATCGCCGTGCTGGTGCGCACCGGCGCCGAGGGCAAGCTGGTGCAGCAGGAGCTGGCGCGCCTCGCCATCGCCTCCGTCTATCTGTCGAACCGCGAGAGCGTGCTGGAGCAGACGGAGGCGCGGGAGATCCTGTTGATTTTGCACGCCTGCCAGAACCCGAGCGAAGAGCGCAGCCTGCGGGCAGCGCTTGCCACCGGCCTGTTTGATCTCGATGCCAAGGCGCTCGATGGGCTGGCCAGCGACGAGCGGGCGTGGGAGAGCGCGGTGCAGGAGTTTATGGAGTACCGCAAGATCTGGCACCGCCGCGGCGTGCTGGCGATGCTGCGGGCCCTGCTGCACCGACGCAATCTCGCCTCTTCGCTTTTGGCGAGCCCCTACGGCGAGCGGCGGCTGACCAACTTCCTCCATCTTGGCGAGCTGCTGCAACAGGTGAGCAGCGAGCTGGATGGGGAGTATGCCCTGCTGCGCTGGCTTGGGGAGGCGGTGAGCCGCCCCAACGGGCAGGATGCGGAGCAGGTACTGCGCCTCGAATCCGAGCGGAAATTGGTGCAGATCGTCACCATCCACAAATCCAAGGGGCTGGAGTACCCGCTGGTGTTCCTGCCCTTTATCTGTAGCCACAGAACCGCCGAGACCCCGCTCTATCACGAAGCGGATGAGGCGGGCAATCGCACCATTCTCGATCTCACCGGCGCCGACTCGTCGCTCGCCGAAGCGGACAGGGAGCGCCTTGCCGAAGATCTGCGGCTGCTCTATGTGGCGCTGACCCGGGGCGTTTACGCCACCTGGCTGGGGCTGGCGCCGGTGCGGGCGGGGGCGGGCAAGTCGGAGAAGACCGACCTGCACCACACCGCCATCGGCTACCTGCTGCAAAAGGGCGAAGAGGGGGATGCGCAGACGCTGGCGACCGCTCTGACCGAGCTGGCACAGGCGCTGCCCGGGGTGGCCGTCGGTGAGCCCTCGCTCACCCGTCCGGCCCCGCTGCCGCCAGAGGAGGAGCAGCTGGGCGAGCCGCAGGTGCGCCACTTTGGCGGTTCCCTTGAGCGGGACTGGTGGATCAGCTCCTACTCCGGGCTGGCGGCGCAGGGCCACGGTCACAGCAAGGGGGTCTTGGCCAATCCCGGCTTCGATGACGAGGTCGTCACCGAGGCGGCTGCGCTGGCTTCCGAGCAACCGGAGGAGGCGCCCCAGCCCTCCATCTTCACCTTCCCTAAGGGCGCGCGCCCCGGCACCTTGCTGCACAGCTTGTTCGAGACCATCGACTTTCAGAGCGCCGCTGGCGAGCCGCTGGCAGAGCATATCGCCAGTCTGTTGCTGCAAGACGGCTTCGACGAGAGCTGGGCCCAAGTGCTGCAACAGCAGGTGGAGGCGGTGCTGGATACCCCGCTCGATACCGGTTTTGGCGAGCCGGTACGGCTGCGGGATCTGGCCCCCGAGCGCAAGCAGGTGGAGCTGGAGTTCTTCCTGCCCATGGGACGGGTGACGGCACCGGCGCTGACTACGCTCTGCCAGCAGCACGACCCGTTGTCACGGGGCAACAAGCCGCTCAGCTTTGCCACCGTGCAGGGGATGCTCAAGGGCTTTATCGACTTGGTGTTCGAGTGGCAGGGGCGCTGGTATCTGCTCGACTACAAATCGAACCACCTCGGCATGAGCCCCGCCGATTACAGCCGTCCGGCGCTGGAGCGGGCGATGGCCGAGCACCGCTACGACCTGCAATACCAGCTCTACTCGCTGGCTTTGCACCGGCTGCTTACCCTGCGCCTGCCGGGCTACGACTTCGAGCAGCATTTTGGCGGCGTTTTCTATCTGTTCCTGCGTGGCATGCCGCAGGGGGGCATTTTCCATACCCGCCCGAGCCGTGAACTGGTGCTGGGGCTGGATAAGTTGTTTAGCGAAGGCAGTGAGCTGCCAGCAGCGGGATCCCAAGCATTGAACGAGGTAGAAGCATGAGCGGCACCATGATCAGCACCGCAGCCAGCGCAATGATGGTTGAACGGCTCAAAACACTGGCGCTGGCTGGCCGTATCCGCCAGCTGGATCTGCAATTTGCCAGGCTGGTGGCCGATCTGGGCGGCAGCCCCGAGCTGGTGCTGGGGGCGGCGCTCGCCTGCTTCGAGCTGGGGCGCGGTCATGTCTGTCTGCCGCTGGAGATGCTCGCTGCCGGATCTTTGCGCCCGTTCGGGCTGGATCCCCAGCAGAGCCGGGATCTGTTGTCTGATCTGGCGGATCCTGCCCGCTGGCCCGCCCTGTTTGCAGAGAGTCCCTTGGTTGGTACCGAACAGGATGAGGGGCTCGCCCCGCGCTGGCCGCTGCGGCTGTGGCACGGGCGGCTCTACCTCACCCGTTACCACGATCATGAGCAGGGGGTGGCCCGCCATCTGCGCGCTTTGAGTGAACGTGCCGAATGGCCGGAGATCGCTCCCGCTCTGTCGCGGCTGTTTTCCCGCGACTACAGGTTGGTGTTCGCTGCGCTGCTCAAAGCCCGCCTCGCCCCCGACTTCTCGGCCCGCCACTTTATCGAGAAGTATCTGGATCTGGTGTTCCCGAACGAGGTGGATTGGCCCGCCATCGAGGCACTGCTCGCCAGCGCCCAGGCGGCGAGCGATTTGAGCAAGCTGGATGCGCTGGTGCCCGAGGCGCTCTGTTGCAACGGCCAGAAGCTGGCGGCGGCCACCGCGGCGGCGCGCCCATTTGCGGTGAT
>NZ_JRJY01000118.1:0-13032 GCF_000801015.1 Aeromonas sp. ZOR0001
ATTCTACTTATGAGCACCTCAGTTTTTCGGGGGGATTACCGAGGCGGCGCGCGAGGAGCTGGAGGATTAACCGCCACTCCTGCCACTAAGAGGTAGTAAAACAAGAGGCCAACCCGCGGGTTGGCCTCTTTTATGATGGATGCTGACCGGTTGGCTACGCCGTCACCGGTCGCTTAAGTGCACGCTCAACCGAGCAGCGCATCCAGCCCGTTGGGGTCAAACAACAGCTCCGGCTCCATCAGCACCAGCAACAGCAGTTGCTCGAATTCCACTGCAAACCGCTCGACCACCCGATCCGGATCCGGAACCAGCTTCTTGTCGGTGATAAGGCCAAGCTGCACCTTGTGATCGTAAGAGAGGATGGAGACGCCGACGCCGATATCCCCCGATTGCGGCACCCAGAACAGCGGCTGACGCAATTTTGCTCCAGCCAGATAGAGGGTCTGCTGCGGGCCAGGCACATTGGTGATCACCGCGCTGGCCTTGGCCGTGAGCAGCTCGACTGCCTGCTGCTGCACCGCATTGGGTGCCATGCCAAGGGCATGTAACAAGTTGAGCACTACCACGGGTTGCAGCGAGGTGCGCAGCGCCTGCATCCGGTCACGTACGGTATAGAGCCGCTGTAACGGGTGTTCAACATCCAGTGGCAAGTCCAGGGCCACCAGCCCGAAGCGATTGCCCAGCGCCCCCTCATCGTCCGGTGCACGCATATTGACTGGCACCAGGGCGCGGATCTTGACCTTGTTGGCATCATCCCCCTTCTCCTGCATGTAGTGGCGAAACGCCCCTGCGGTGGCGGCGATCAGCAGATGGTTGACCGAGCAGCCCAGTACCTTGCCCACTGCCTTGATATCCGGCAGATCAATTTGCTCCGACCAGGCCACCCGCTTGGTGCTGGTGGTCTTGCCCCGCAGGCGGCAGGGTGAATCATCACCGAGGGTCGCGATATTGCACAGCTCGCTCGCCAGATCGCGCCCGGTCTTGAGGTAATCCACCGCCTTGGTGGGATGGGTGACCACTTCGACATATTTGGACCAGAGGCTACCGGTCAGCTTGAGACCGGCCCGCACCAGACGGCTGCCCTGGTGGCAATCCTCCTCATCCTCGTCATCGCTGTCATCCAGTGGCTCCGGTGACGGTGGTCGCGGCGACCCTTCCGGGGTGTTATCCATCATGGTCAGCATGGCCCGTACCAGCGAGAAGCCATCGCCCATGGCGTGGTGAATGCGCACCACCAGCGCTTGCCCACCCAGCGAAGTGTCGGTCAGGTGCATATCCCACAGGGGGCGCTGGTGGTTGAGCGGCGTCGAGGCGAGATCGGCCACCAGCTTCTCCAGCTCCAGCTTGCCTGCTTCACCCGGCAGGATCACTCGCTTGAGGTGCTGATCGAGATCGAAATCGGGATCATGACGCCAGTAGTAGGAGCCCCCCTCCAGCACGGCCCGCTGATGGAAGCGGGGTTGCACCGAAATGGTGTGGCGTAATCCGGCCCGCAGACGCGTTTCATCAAGCTCTCCTTCAAACATCAGGACACCGATGATCTGCATCAGGTTGTTGGGTCTGTCCATGCGTAACCAGGCGGTATCGACGCAGGAGATAAATTCACTCAGTGGCATGGTTGTTTCCCTACAAAATGAATTTACCGAGGCGGCAAATTGCTCCTTCCCTCATATCCGGATGAAGGCTTGATGCAATCAGAATGACATTAATGAGTGCCGACTCGAAATATGAAATAAAGATGAAATATTACTTACAAAATAGAATCGAGACCTCGCCGGATAATAAATCTGACAAACCTTATGGCTTGCCAACTTATTTCAAACAACCATCGTTTACAGCTGGTTTCTTTAAAGCCAGTGCAACGAAAAGTTTCAAACACGTTTGGGGCAAGGTAAGCGATTGTCGACATAATCGAGGATCTCTTGCTCCAGCACGCTGCGTACTGGCAACAGCATCAAACCAAGATGCACTTCCAGTTCCAGGGTATCTTCGTCCAGGGTGAGAGTGCCATGTACCCCTGAGCCGCGAAAGCGTAGCTCGGTCTCCTCTTCATCCGCCCATTCGCAATCGAGTTGATAGCTCTCGCTCATGTCCGCAGCTATGGCTTCGGCCGCGATCCGGGCGGCGGCCAGTCCCAGCGGATGCTGACGGCTGATCTGAATGATAGAGAGTGCGCTGCTGCCAGCGAGCGAGTTGAAGAACATGGTCGTTACTCTGGGTCATAAGTTAGTTATTGATATTAAACACATGTTCACAACAAATGAAAGGATGGTTCACATAAATGGGACTCACTTAACAGAGTCGAGAGGGATGCAGGCCATCAGCGGGGCATGGCATTTATTCCCTCCCCCGTGCGCGCTACACTTGTCACGGAACGGTCAGCAAAAGCTGCTTGTTTTTCATTCACTTGTACCTTCGTATCACCCAATCCCCATCAATGGGCCCAAGGCCAGAGAGCTGTAGATGACGCATCAAGAACATGCCCACGACGACGATAGCACCCTGGGTCGGCTCTACCGCCAGCTCAAGCGGGTTGCAGCCTTGCGCGAGCAGATGCGTGCCCACCCGGAAGATCAGCAGGATCGGGATCGGCTACGCCAGTGGCAGGCCGACCGGTTGGGGCGGACCCATCGTGATCTGCTGGAGAGTGACCGCTACGGCCCTGCCGCCGAGTTTTTCCTGACCGATCTCTATGGCCCGGGGGATTGTGCCCGCCGCGATGCGGACGTGATGCGGGTGATGCCGACCGCCGAGCGGCTGTTGCCGGAGTCCGGCCTCAAGGTGCTGGCCCAAGCGATCGAGCTCGATGCCCTCTCCGAAGAGCTGGACTACCTGATGGTGGTGGCGCTGCGGCGCATTGATGGTATTGATCCCATCACGCCAGACCACTACACCATCGCCTATCGTGCCGTGGGTGAACAGGCGCGCCGGGAACATCAGATTGCGCTGGTGAGCGAGCTTGGCATGACGCTGGACAGGCTAGCGAGAAAACCGCTGCTGGGGACAACCCTCAAGCTGGTGTCAGGTCCCGCCCATCTGGCGGGACTTGGCGAGCTCTTCTCCTTTGTCGAGCGCGGTTATCAGGTGTGTCATCAGATGGGGCGTGCCAACGAGTTCCTCGAGACCATTGCCAGTCGCGAGACGGCGATCATGACGGCGCTCTTTAACGGCGACAGCAGTGCGCTTGAGTAAGGCTTATCGAGGGATCAGCCGCTGGAATAACAAAGCGGGCCGATGAGCCCGCTTTTCGTTTATCACTGTTTGCCGATATGTTGGCCAATGCAAGACCGGTCAGATCACCAGCAGATCCATAAAGGCGTGTACCGGGGTGGCGGCAAGGCGATGTCCATCCTGACAGAGGGCCAGAATGTCGTTGACCCGTTTGGCCGGGAAGCGGGTGGCCAGATTGTGCTGGAATTTCTCCACCAGCAGCGGGATCCCCTCCTCCCGACGGCGACGATGGCCGACCGGGTACTCCACCTCCACCTTGGCAGTGTGAGTGCCGTCCTTGAAGAAGATCTGGATGGCGTTGGCGATGGATCGCTTATCCGCCTCCAGATATTCGCGGCTGTAGCGTTTGTCCTCCTGTACCACCATCTTGCTACGCAGCGCGTCGATGCGGGGATCGACGGCAACATCGTCCTCGTAATCCTCGGCAATCAGGCGACCGAAGATGAGTGGCACCGCCACCATGTATTGCAGGCAGTGATCCCGATCGGCCGGGTTATTGAGGGAGCCGACCTTGCTGATGATGCGAATGGCCGACTCATGGGTAGTAAGTTCGATACGGTCTATCTCGTCGAGCCGCCCCTTCACCTGAGCGTGCAGCTTCATGGCGCATTCCACCGCAGTCTGGGCGTGGAACTCGGCGGGATACGAGATCTTGAACAGCACGTTCTCCATCACATAGCTGCCGTACCCCTGATGCAGGGCGAACTGATTGCCCTTGAACAGCACATCGTAGAAACCCCATTTTGGCGCGCTCAGTACGCCGGGATAACCCATCTCGCCGCTCATGGTGATAAGGGCGAGGCGCACCGCCCGGGAGGTGGCATCCCCCGCCGCCCAGCTCTTGCGGGAACCCGCATTGGGGGCATGACGGTAGGTACGCAGGCTCTGGCCATCGACCCAGGCCTGGGAGATCGCATCGATCACCTGATCACGGGTGCCGCCAAGCATATGAGTCACCACGGCGGTACTGGCGACCTTGACCAGCACCACGTGATCGAGACCCACCCGGTTGAAGGAGTTCTCCAGCGCCAGCACACCCTGAATTTCGTGGGCTTTGACCATGGCCACCAACACATCAGCCATGGTGAGCGGTGCCTTGCCCTCTGCCACGCGAGTACGGGAGAGCCAGTCAGCAGTGGCGAGAATACCGCCAAGATTGTCGGAGGGGTGACCCCACTCGGCGGCCAGCCAGGTGTCGTTGTAATCAAGCCAGCGGATGATGGCACCGATGTCCCAGGCTGCCTTGACGGGGTCGAGGCAGAGCTGGGTACCGGGCACTCGGGCGCCGTGGGGTACGAGGGTGCCGGGTACGATGGGGCCAAGGTGTTTGGTGCACTCGGGAAAGCGCAGGGCCAGCAGGCCACAGCCAAGAGTGTCCATCAGGCAGTAGCGGGCGGTGTCGAGAGCCGCCTCGCTGGTAATGGGGTGGTTGCAGACATAATCGGCAATATCGACCAGTACCTGATCGGGCTCGGGTCTGTGGTTGACGTCGACGTTGGCGGACATCGTGATTTCCTTATCGTTGTTGTAGAGAGACAAAGTGACGGGGGGCCGGGCCGACATAATCGGCGCTCGGGCGGATGATCCGGTTGTGCTCGCGCTGCTCCATCACGTGGGCGCACCAGCCGGTGACCCGCGAGCAGACGAAGATAGGCGTGAACAGCTTGGTCGGGATCCCCATGTAGTGATAAGCGCTGGCATGGAAGAAGTCGGCATTGGGAAAGAGCTCTTTTTCTTCCCACATCACCTTCTCCGCCTCGCAGGAGACGCGATAGAGGCGATCATCCCCCACTGCCTCGGCGAGCTTGTCCGACCACTCCTTGATGATGACGTTGCGCGGATCAGAAGTGCGGTAGATGGCGTGGCCAAAGCCCATGATCTTCTCCTTGGCCGCCAGCTTGGCCAGCAGTTCGCGCCTTGCCTGTGCTTCATCTTGCCAATGTTCGATCATTGCCATGGCCGCCTCGTTGGCACCGCCGTGGAGCGGGCCGCGCAGGGTACCGATGGCGGCAGTGATACAGGAGAACATGTCGGAAAGGGTCGAGGCGCAGACCCGCGCCGCAAAGGTGGATGCGTTGAACTCATGCTCGGCGTAGAGGATAAGGGAGACATGCATCACCCGCCGCTCCAGCTCGCTCGGCGCCTTCTGGTGCAGCAGCGCAAGGAAATGGCCACCTATACACTCTTCATCAGTATCGAGGGCGATGCGTACCCCTTCGTGGCTGAACTTGTACCAGTAGATCAGAATGCCCGGAAAGGCGGCCAGCAGCCGATCCGCCACTTCATGCTCATGCTCGAAGCCATCTTCCGGTTCCAGATCGCCGAGCATGGAACAGCCGGTGCGCAGCACATCCATGGGATGGGCATCGGCGGGAATGCGCTCCAGTACCTCCAGCAGCGGCTGGGGCAAGGCGCGCAGGCGGCGCAGCTCGCGCTTGTAGGCGTCAAGCTGCTGCTCACCGGGCAACTCCCCCTTGAGCAGCAGATAGGCGACCTCTTCAAACTGGGCACTATCGGCCAGCTCCTTGATGTCGTAGCCGCGATAGGTAAGACCAGTGCCACTCTTGCCCACGGTGCAGATACTGGTCTCCCCCGCACTCTGCCCGCGCAGACCTGCCCCACCCAACGGTTTTTGCTGTCCCATAAGCTGCCTCCTATTCCTTGGCTGAAAACAGACGATCCAGTGTCTGCTCGTAGTGGTGATATCCGAGGAAGTCGTAGAGTGACTCCCTGGTCTGCATGGTCTCCACGACGGCCCTTTGATGGCCATCCTGGCGAATATGGTGATAGACGTTGAGGGCGGCCTGATTGGCGGCGCGGTTGGCGCTTAACGGGTAGAGCACCATGTCGACCCCGTGTGCGGCCAGTTGCTCTTTGTCAAACAGCTCGGTTTTGCCGAACTCGGTCATGTTGGCGAGGATCGGCACGTTGGCCGCTTGCTTGAACTGGTCGTACTGGGCCAGCTCGGTCACCGCCTCGGCGAAGATCATGTCGGCACCTGCTGCCACATAGGCAGCGGTGCGTTCAAGAGCCGACTCCATCCCTTCCACCGCCAGTGCATCGGTGCGGGCCATGATGACGAACTCGCTATTCTCGCGGGCATCCACCGCCGCCTTGATCCGATCACACATCTCTTCAAGCGTGACCACCGCCTTGTTGGGGCGATGACCACAACGCTTCTGGGCCACCTGATCTTCCATATGGACGGCGGCAACCCCGGCTCGCTCGAACGCGCGAATGGTGCGGGCGATATTGAATGCCCCGCCCCAGCCGGTATCGATATCGACCAGCAGTGGCACTCGGGTCGCTGCGGTGATCCGCTCGGCATCGATCAGCACATCGTTGAGGGAGGTCATGCCTAGATCCGGCAAGCCGTAGGAGGCATTGGCTACCCCGGCACCGGAGAGATAGATGGCTTGAAAACCGCTGCGCTCGGCCATCAGCGCCATATAAGCATTGATGGTGCCGACGATCTGCAGGGGATGTTCATTGGCAAGGGCGGTGCGAAAGCGCAGGCCTGCCGAGGGGGACAAACTGGACATCATGACTCCTTTCACCTGTCTAGTCTGGCTATCTAATATCACGTTTACGTCAACGTCAATTATACTTTCGTAACATTCCGGCCGCAGGCAAGACAGGAAACCGGTTTTAGGGTAAATTTCACCAATTCCTTCAACAGGTTGAATTGTATGATGGAGCCCGGTTCCGTGATTGTCTGTCCGGCTTGCGACTTGCTGATCCAGCGCAAAGCACTGCCGCTGCGTCGCCATGCCCACTGCCCGCGTTGTCACCAACATCTCTATGGCCGTTATGCCTTTCGTCCCTCCCAGTTGATGGCCCTGACCATCACCGGATTTCTGCTGCTGCCCTCCGCCTTTTTTGAACCGCTGATCTATCTGCGGCTGGCTGGGGTCAACACCGACGCCGACCTGCTGCGCGGTATTCTGGTGCTGTTTGGCGAGGGCGAATGGTGGGTGGCCAGCCTGGTGCTCTGGTGCGCCGTGTTGGCGCCAGTGGGATTATTGGCGGGGATCTTTGTGCTGGCTTCGGGTCTGGCCAAACGTTGCCACATTCTTCCCGTCACTTTGAAGCTGGTCGAGGTGTTTCGCCACTGGGCCATGCTGGAGGTCTATATCGTCAGCTTGCTGGTTGCCCTGTTCAAACTGATCGACATCGCCGATGTGCGCCTCGGTGGCGGCTTGCTCAGCCTCGGCATTCTGATGCTGCTCAACATGACCCTGCTGATCCTGTTTGACCCCGCCCCCTACTGGGCGCGGATCCCGTTAAAGGAGCCGGAACATGACCAGCGCCCGTGAGATGGGACTCTGCCGCTGCCATACCTGCGGTCTGCTGGTGCGCTATCAAGCCGGGGCAGTCTGCCCCCGTTGCAGCAGCAAATTGCAGGTGCGCATCCCCCGCTCCCTCGCCTGGTCGTGGAGCTTGCTGGCGCTCGCCACCTTCATGTTGTTGCCTGCCAATCTGTTGCCCATAACCCATTTCTACAACAAGGGGTTACTGCAGTCAGATACCATCTTCAGCGGTATCATGATGCTCTATCGCAGCAAAATGAGCGGGATTGCCACCATAGTCCTCACCGCCAGCATACTGGTACCCGTGGGCAAGATATTGGGGCTGGGCTGGATCTGCTGGCAGTTGCAGCGGGCCAAACCGGTGCGGCGCAAGCGCCAGCTGGTGATGTATCGGGTGATCGATTTTATCGGTCGCTGGTCGATGCTGGACTTGTTCGTGATTTCGCTGATGGTGGCACTGGTCGATCGGGGTGTGCTGCTGAGTGTCCGCGCAGGCCCGGGGGCCACCGCCTTTGCCGGTGTGGTGGTGCTGACCATGATGTCGGCCCGCATGCTCGATACCCGTTTACTGTGGGACAAGGCGGCCCGTTGATGATTTCTCTGTTTTTGTCTGATGTGCTGTTTAATCCAGCCAATAAGGAGTCACTATGATCGGGGCTGAACCCGTCATCGAAAAACGCCGCTGGCTATCGCCGGTCTGGCTGTTACCCCTGATAGCCCTGCTGCTGGCAGGTGGCTTTCTCTATCAGCAGGTATTGAGCCGTGGTCAGCTTATCCAGATCAACTTCGCCCAGGGCAACGGCATCTTGCCGGGTAAAACCCAGGTTCGTTATCAGGGGGTGGCCATCGGTGTGGTGCAGGAGCTGGAGCTGGCTGAAGATGGCCGCAAGATTGCGGTGATGGCCAAGATAGACAGCCGAGCCAGACCGCTGATCCGCAAGGGATCCGACTTCTGGCTGGTGAGCCCCAAGGCGTCGCTCACCGAGATCTCCGGCCTCGATACCCTGGTCTCCGGCAACTACATCAACCTGCAACCGGGGCGTGAAAGCAATCCGCTGGAGGAGACCTTCGATGCCCTGGAGGGCCCTCCTCCCGGCTATCAGGCTCAGGGGCGCATGCTGCACCTGACCGCCGATTCGCTGGGTTCGGTTGGGATTGGCGCCAAGCTCTATTTCCGCGGTATCGAGGTGGGCAGCGTCATCAATACCCGTCTGGGTCAGGACAACCAGAACGTCATTCTGGATCTGGTGATCGAGCCACGTTTCGAACATCTGGTCAAAGCCGATACCCGCTTCTGGAATATCAGCGGCATCAAGGGCTCCTTCAGTCTGGCCGGGGTGAGCGTGGAGGCTGGCAGCCTCACCTCCATCCTGAGCGGCGGCATTGCCTTTGACTCGCCCAAAGATTCACCGGAACCTGAGAAGGGACAGACTTTCGTCCTTTATAAAGGGCTGGCGGAAGCAGCGCGCGGCGAGCGTATCGACATTGCAGCTGGCGATCTTCCGGTCAAGGAGGGGATGCCCATCCTCTATGAGGGGATCGAGATCGGTCGTATCGACCCCATTCGCCTCACCGACAAAGGCCGTGTGGTCACAGCGCTGATCAACCCGGAGCAGGCTTATCGCATTACCGACAAGAGTCAACTGGTGTGGGAGAGTGTCTCCCTCTCCGCGACCGGTGTGCAGCATGCAGATCGCCTGCTCTCCGGCCCGGCCATTCGCCTCGACTATGTGGCGGGCAAACAGGTACAGAAGATGACCCTGACCGATCGCGCCCCCCAGAGCGGTACCAAGGTGACGCTGCAGGCTGACGATCTGGCGGGGCTCAATCAGGATGCACCTGTCTGGTACAAGGGATTGCAGGTGGGCCGTATCAGCCAGCTCACCCTGGATGCGCGCGGCAATGCCAGCGTTGAGCTGGTGATGGCGCCGAACTATGGTCACCTGCTCAACCGTGCCCGCTTCTATCGTGCCGCCCCGTTGCAGATCGATGCCGATCTGAGCGGCATCAAAGTAGAAACCAGTCCGGCCAGTGCCTGGTTGGGGGGCGGGATCAAGCTGGTACAAGCCAGCAGTGGCGAGCGGATTAACCGTCTCTACCCGAGTCAGGAGCTGGCACTGCTCGGTACCCGTGATGCCAAGCCGCAGCGCTGGTTGCTCAAAGCAGATCAAGCCGATGGCATTGGCATTGGCTCGCCTGTGCTCTATCTGGGGCTGGAAGCGGGCAAGGTCAAACAGCTGCGCGCCGCCAAAGAGGGGGTCGAGATCGAGCTAGAAATTGATGGCGTCTATGCTCCCCTCCTCGCCCAGCAACCCCAGTTCTGGAAAAAACCGGCCATCGACACCAAGGTGCGGGTCGATGGTGTGCAGGTCAAGGTGGGCAACCTCGGTACCTTGCTGCGCGGTGCCATCGAGTTCGATCGGTTGGCCAATGGCCGCAGCAGTCATCAACTGTTCGATTCCAGGGAGCAAGCCAAGGCCAAGGTGCGCCAGCTGTCACTGGTGGCAGAGAGCAATCCGGGGCTCGGGATTGGCAGCCCGATCCGCTATCGTGGTGTCGATATCGGCAAAATTGAAGAGATCGAGCTGGAGCCGTCACTGGGTCAGGTGATCTTCAAGGCGGAACTCGATGGCCACTACGCCGAGCGTTTCCTGCAGTCCGGCGCCCGCTTTACTCTGGTGCAGGCCAAGCTGGGGCTGGGCGGTGTCGCTCACCTCGATACCCTGATCAAGGGGGCGTTTGTAGAGGCACAACCCGGTAAAGGCGCTGGCAAAGAGCTTTTCCCTTTGAGTCAGACCGGCCCTCTGGGTCTGGCCCTGACCCTCAAGAGCCCCTCCGTCAATGGCCTGAGCGTCGGCAGTCCGCTGCTGTTTCGCAAGATGGTGGTGGGCAGTGTCACCAAGGTGGCGCTGGCTCGGGATGGCAGCGAGGTGGTGATCGATGTCAACGTGGATCAGGAGTATGCCCATCTGGTGCGGGCCAATTCTCGTTTCTGGAATGTCTCCGGGGTCAAGGCGGATATCGGCCTGACCGGCGGCACTATCGAAGTGGAGACGGTGCAGAGCTTGCTGGCCGGCGGCATTGCCTTCAATACCCCGGAGAAAGAGATGGGTCCAACCGTCAAGGCAGGACACAGCTATCCGCTCTACGGCAAGGCCGAGAAAGAGTGGCTGGAGTGGAGTCCGCGTATCCAGCCCTGATCTCTTCCCTTTGTATCTCATCCAAGCCCGGCACTGTGCCGGGTTTTTTTATATTCCGGTGCCTGTTGATAGGGTTCAGATTCAGAATATTCTTAGCCTTGTGGTAGGATATCGCCCCTCTTTTTCGGTCAACGAGACGGCACAGTGCACGACAACACCTTCCTTCCCGATTACTTTTTACGCCACATTGCGACCATCATGCCGGCCCATCTCTCGATGGATGACTTTGTGGCCAGTTGTCGACGTCCGCTGCGCCGCAGCATTCGGGTCAATACCTTGAAGATAGCCGTCTCGGATTTCGTCGCCCTGATGGAGCCACTGGGTTGGCAGCTCGACCCTGTGCCCTGGTGTGATACCGGCTTCTGGCTGACCCGCAGCGATGAAACCGTCCCCCTTGGCAACACCGCCGAGCACTTGAGCGGGCTCTTCTACATTCAGGAAGCGAGCTCCATGCTGCCGGTAACGGCGCTCTTTGCCAGCGACAAGATCAAAGCGGATGGTATGTTGCTGGATGCAGCGGCGGCCCCCGGCTCCAAGACCACCCAGATAGCCGCCCTGATGAACAATCAGGGGATGCTGGTTGCCAACGAGTTTTCCAGCAGCCGGTTGAAAGTGCTCAGCGCCAATATCCAGCGCTGCGGCGTGACCAATGTGGGGATGACCCATTTTGATGCCAAGGTATTTGGCCAGTGGTTGCCGGAGACCTTCGATGCCATCCTGCTCGATGCCCCCTGCTCCGGTGAAGGTACGGTGCGCAAGGATGAAGATGCGCTGCGCAACTGGAGCATCGAGAGCATCGACGAGATTGCGACGGTGCAACAAGGGTTGCTGGAGAGCGCCTTCCATGCCTTGAAACCGGGTGGTGTGCTGGTCTACTCCACCTGTACCTTGAGTGAGCAGGAGAACCAAGCGGTCTGCCAATTCCTGCTGGACAAGTTTGGCGATGCCTTGAGTTTTGATTCGTTGGCAGACCTGTTCCCCCATGCAGAGCAGGCCTGTACATCCGAAGGATACCTGCACGTTTGGCCCCAGATCTTCGACAGTGAAGGTTTTTTCGTGGCCAGATTGCGCAAGCATCACTCGGTGCCCAACACCATGTTCAAGCCGGGCAAGCTAGGTAAATTCCCCTTTGCACCGCTTCCTGCCAAAGAGGCTGAACCAATGTTGCGCGAGATTGAAGCCAACTTCGGGGTGGCACCGCAGGGTCAGCTGTTTGGCCGCAATGACGAGATCTGGCTCTTCCCCCAGCGGTTTGATCAGGTGCAGGGCAAGTTGCGTTTCGATCGCATCGGCATCAAGTTGGCCGAGACCTTCAAGAAAGGCTATCGCCTCACTCATGAGTGGGCACTGGCCTATGGCGATAAAGCGAGCAAGGGCGTGGTCGAGCTGGATAGCGCCAATGCGCGGGAATTCATGATGGGTCGGGACGTCTGGCCAGAGCTGGCTGCTGGCGTTGGCGAGGTGATCGTCCGCTATCAGGGGCATACCCTTGGCATGGGGAAATGGGTGGGTAGTCGGGTCAAGAATGCCCTCCCCCGCGAGCTGGTGCGTGACAATAATCTGTTCAATGCGTAGTGTGCCGTTCGGTGCATAGGCACTTGAACGAGTCTGAAATACCCACACTCTGGTTGAACTTTTCTTCGGATCTTGAAAAGCCTTGAGCCTTGTCTAAGCTTAAGGCAATCCGAACACCAGTTAGCGCACGGCTCTGCAAGGAGCCAATTCCCCTATGCCAGGTACAAGGAATTCGTACCTGGCTTTTTTTATCTCTTCACGTATCGCTGTTACTTCACTCTTGTGTCTATTCAACGGTCTCTTCGACCAGTGTGGCGACTCTGTTTTCAAACGGAGGTTCTCTACCCAGCTCATGTTGGTAGAGCAGATCGATCGCCTGCTCGATGAGTGATGCCTGACTGTCTTCGAGATGAAGACCCAGTGCGGCCAATCGTTCGGCGTGGCGATTGCTGATCCAGCATTGCAGCCGGGTATGGGTCTCCTGCTTGCGTTTTACATGTTGGCGCTGCCGCTCGGCATTGTTTTGTGGCCCCGCCTCTTGCACTTCACGCACTGTCATTTCTTGGCTCATAGTCCTTTCGATGTTCCATTTCCAGATTTGTTATCTCTCATCACATGCCATTATCCATAGGAAGATGGCCCTTCCACCTTGGGCTGTTGGCTGCACGGCAAATATATCATCAGATCAACAAGATATCATTTAACATAAAAAGCGAAGTGACGCAGTTGTGTTGTTAGCCCCAAATTGTAATGTCCGCTTTGAGCCAGATTGAAAT
>NZ_JRJY01000031.1:0-5747 GCF_000801015.1 Aeromonas sp. ZOR0001
GCAGCAGCGGGTCGGGCTGGCTCGCGCGTTGGTGCGCGGCAAACCGCTGCTGCTGCTGGATGAGCCCTTCTCGGCCCTCGATCCCGCCCTGCGCCGGGAGATGCTGGCCGAAGTAGCCCGCCTCGCCTGCGAGCAAGGCATCACCGTGCTGATGGTTTCCCACAATCCGGAGGATGCCCAGCTTATCGCCGATCAGGTGCTGTTTGTCGACGAGGGCCGCATCGCCCTGCAAGGCAAGCCGGATATTCTGCAAAACAGCAACCACCCGGGGCTGCTGCGCTATCTTGGCCAATAGCCCTTGGGAATAAAGACTGCGCCATGATCAAAAAGGGAGGCCGCTTGGCCTCCCTTTGTATCTGGAAATATTCATCTAAATCAGAGATTTTCCTCGGCGAACGAGGCCAGCCGGCTGCGCACCACACCATTGAGGAAGATGTTGGCACTGCCGTCAAAATCCTTGAAACGCTCGACGATGTAAGTGAGACCCGAGGTCACCGGGCTCAGGTAGTTGGAGTCGATCTGTGCCAGGTTACCGGAGCAGACGATCTTGGTGCCTTCGCCGCAACGGGTGATGATGGTCTTGATCTGGGAAGCGGTCAGGTTCTGGCACTCATCCAGCAGTACGAAGGTGTTCTGGATGCTGCGCCCGCGCATGAAGTTGACCGATTTGAACTGGATGTTGGCCTTCTCCATGATGTAGCTGAGCGAGCCGCTCATGTTCTCGTCCTGCTTGTGCAGCACCTCCAGGGTGTCGGTCACCGCCGCCAGCCAGGGCATCATCTTCTCCTCTTCGGTGCCGGGCAGGAAGCCGATGCTCTCGGCAATTTCCGGGGTATTCCGGGTGACGATCACCTTCTCGTAAATGCCCTTCTCAATCACCAGCTCCAGCGCAGCAGCCATGGCCAGCAAGGTTTTGCCGCAACCCGCCGGGCCGGTCAGGATCACCAGATCGATGTGCGGATCGAGCAGTGCATCCAGAGCCATCCCCTGATAGACATTCTTGGGATGGACACCCCACGCCTTGCGGGACATCAGTCGCTCGCGGCCCAGATCCTTGATGCGGATCTTGTTGCCATCGTGGCTGAGTACCCGGGCGGCGAAGAAATTCTCCTCATCCACCAGATACTGGTTTACGTGAACCCCTTCCAGCAGATTGGCATCGATCACATGGATGGTGTCGCGGCCATGGGTCTCGCTCTCGCACTCGCCAACCCGCTCCCAAAAGCTGCCGGGCACAACCTGAAAGCCTTTAGCCAGCAGGCGGATATCATCGATCAGCTGGTCGCTACGGTAATCTTCAACGTGAGCAAGCCCGGCCCCCTTGGCCTTGAGGCGCATGTTGATGTCTTTGGTGACCAGCACCACCTGACGCTTCAACTCGTGCTTTTGCAGATAGAGGGCCGCGTTGATGATGCGGTTGTCGGCCTCCTTGTCGGTAAACACCTCGGCATCCTGCGGCAGATGGTGATCGCTGAAGATGCAGATATTGCCGCTCGCTTCGCCAGCCAGCGGCACGCCCTGGGTGATCTGATCCGGGGTTGCATCGCGGAAGACATCTTCCAGCGCACGAATGGCCACCCGCGCGTCGCGGCTGACATCCTTGTTGCGATCCTTGATGTTATCGAGCTCTTCCAGCACCGTCATGGGGATGAGCACGTCGTGCTCTTTGAAGGAGTAGATAGCGAGGGGTTCGTGAAGCAGAACGTTGGTATCCAGGATAAACAGCTTTCGGTCCGTATTGTCCATAAGCATCCTCCTTGGCACTGAAGGGCCACGTGTGTGAATCTCAGATGTCATTGAAACCACACGGCCGTGACAGTTTTATTACCCTCAACGCTACGCCCGATTTTACTATCGCGCAACAAGTCACTGGGCCGCCTGATTTGATTGCGCATAAAAACAGCAATAAAAAGACCGGCACTGTGGCCGGTCTTTTCTCTATCGTTCAACTACTTGGGCATGTCTGTCAGCCGCACTTGGAGTCGCCGCAGTTGAGGCAGGTCATGCAGCCATCCTTCAGCACCAGCGCCTTGGTGTGGCACTTGTAGCAGAGCGCGGCATTGGCCGGGAAACCACTGCTCGCCTCCTGCTCTTTAGCCTCCTGAGCGGCTTTCAACTCGGCTTGCTTCTCGGCCAGAAATGCCTGCTGATGCTCGTCCAACCCCGGTGCCTTGAGCATGCCTATCTCGGTGAGATGGCTCTCGATCACGTTGCCAATTTCGGCGATCAGCGACGGCACATACTTGCCCTTGTTCCAGTAGCCGCCCTTTGGATCAAACACCGAGCGCAGCTCCTCGACCAGGAAGGTGACATCCCCACCCTTGCGGAATACCGCCGAGATGATGCGGGTCAGCGCCACGATCCACTGATAGTGCTCCAGGCTCTTGGAGTTGATGAAAATCTCGAACGGACGGCGAGTTTCGTGAACCGTGCCCTCGTTGAGAATGATGTCGTTGATGGTGATGAACAGTGAGTGCTCGGAGACATGCTCCGGCGTCTTCAGCTTGTAGGTGGTACCCATCAGCCGCTCCGGGCGCAGCACGGTTTCGTGCATGTGCACCACGTCATCCTGCACAGAGAGATCTTCTTGCGGCTCATCCTTGGTACGCACCTTGTAGGCGACGATTTTCTTGTCGATCTTCTTGACCATAATGTCGTTCTCAGAATTTACCGTAATAGCCTTCTTTCAAGGCGTCGTAGAGGTTGGCGGCCGTATGCAGCTCGCCATCGTATTCGATCTCTTCGTTCCCCTTGACGGAGATGACGGAGCCATCCTCAAGGGTGAACTCATAGAGGGTGTTCTCCAGATCCTTCTCCTTCACCAGCACGCCCTGGAAGGCCTCCGGATTGAAGCGGAAGGTGGTGCACCCCTTGAGGCCGGAGTCCGAGGCATACATGTAGATGTCCTTGAACTGCTCGAACGGGAAATCAGTCGGCACGTTGGCGGTCTTGGAGATGGATGAGTCAATCCAGCGCTGAGCCGCCGCCTGAATGTCCACATGTTGCGCCGGGGTGATGTCATCGGCAGTAATGAAATAGTCCGGCAGACGGCTCGCCACATCATCGGCATAGGGCATGGCGGCCGGATTCACCAGCTCGCGATAGGCCAGCAGCTCGAAGGAGTAGACATCGACGCTCTCCTTGCTCTTCTTGCCCGGCTTGATGACGTTGCGGCTGTAGTGGTGGGCAAAGCTCGGCTCGATGCCGTTGCTGGCATTGTTGGCCAGAGACAGCGAGATGGTGCCGGTCGGCGCGATACTGCTGTGATGGGTGAAACGCCCACCCACTTCCGCCAACTCGGCGACCAGCGCAGGATCCACTTCGGCAACCTGCTGCATATAGCGGCTGTAGCGCGCATGCAGCACCTTGCCCTTCACCTTGTCGCCTACCTTGATGCCATCAGCCGCCATTTCCGGGCGCAGACGCAGCATCTTGCCGGTTACTTCGAACTCCTGCTCCATGATTGGGGCAGAGCCCTTCTCCTTGGCTAGACGCAGGGACTCCTGCCAGCCGGTCATCGCCAGCTCCTGGGATACCTGCTCGGTAAAGGCCACGGATGCAGCGGAGCCGTACTTGATCTGCAGCATGGTGAGGGTCGAACCAAGCCCCAGGAAGCCCATGCCGTGACGGCGCTTGGCAGTGATCTCCTCGCGCTGTTTGGCCAGCGGCAGTTGGTTGATCTCTACCACGTTGTCGAGCATGCGAGTGAAGATGGCCACCACCTTGCGAAACGCCTGCCAATCGAACGCAGCGTTTTCAGTAAAAGGGTCGCGCACAAACTTGGTCAGATTGACCGAGCCCAGCAGACAGGCACCGTAGGGCGGCAACGGCTGCTCACCACAGGGGTTGGTCGCGCGGATCTCTTCACAGAACCAGTTGTTGTTCATCTGGTTGACCTTGTCGATCAGGATGAAGCCGGGCTCTGCATAGTCATAGGTGGAAGTCATGATGACATTCCACAGCTTGCGGGCTGGCATGGTCTTGTAGACCTTACAAGCGACCTGCCCCAACTCGTTGAATACAACCCCTTCCTTGTTGGGCCAGTCGGCCCATAGCACCTGAGCGGGATCGTCCAGCGCAATGCCATCCTGCTCCACCTCTTTGGCGGTGTAGGGGAAGATCAGCGACCAAGGTGCATCCTCTTTCACCGCCTTGACGAAATCTTCGGTGATGAGCAGAGAGAGGTTGAACTGACGCAGGCGGCCATCTTCGCGCTTGGCCTGAATAAACTCGATCACATCGGGATGGCGGATATCCATGGTGCCCATCTGGGCGCCGCGACGGCCACCGGCTGACGAGACGGTGAAACACATCTTGTCATAGATATCCATAAAGGAGAGCGGGCCGGAGGTGTAAGCACCGGCACCGGAGACAAAGGCACCACGCGGACGCAGGGTCGAGAAGTCGTAGCCGATACCACAACCGGCTTTCAGGGTCAGGCCAGCCTCGTGCACCTTGCCGAGGATATCGTCCATCGAATCTTCGATGGTACCGGAAACAGTACAGTTGATGGTTGAAGTAGCAGGCTTGTGCTCAAACGCCCCCGCATTGGAGGTGATGCGGCCCGCCGGAATGGCCCCATTGCGCAGCGCCCACAGGAACGGCTCATACCAGGCCTCAGGTTCCAGCTCCTGATCTGCCAACGCACGGGCAACCCGCTGGTAAGTCTCATCGATAGAGCTGTCGATGGGAGTGCCATCCTTGCTCTTGAGGCGATACTTGCTATCCCAGATCTCGAGGGACGTTTCCTGCATGGGGATAAGGCGGGAGCCAAGCTCACTCTCCAGCACCGGGTTCGATTTAGCCATTTTCAATCAACCTTATGTGAATGCATCAACATCATGACAACAGCAGAAAACACAACCAATGGTGCCATCTAAAATTAATGGCACAACATATAGTACACCTGATGCCATGAGGGCGCCGATTCTAACCTAAAAAAATGCCCCGGCCAGCAGATTTCTGGGCCAGGGCACTTAACTGATTAATTTGCTAAGAGATTTAACACTCAGAGATAGATCAGGGCTTCTTGACGTAAACGGTCGGTGTTTCACCCGCCATATTCAGATAGAACTCGTAGACGCCATCAGCATCCGGTGAGAACTTCATGTCCTCATACTTGGAGCAGGGGTTGACCGGCACAGCCTCACCCCCCAACACGGCAACACCATCACTCGGGCTCTTGTAGCCAAAGTTGGTACCGCAGCTCCAGCCTGAATCAGCAAACTTGAACTTGTAGGGGGCCCACTCTTTCTTGAGGGTCCCTTTAGCCATATAGAGCTTGTCGGCCACCTTGGCTACCTTGCTTTCATCAGTCGCCATCCAGTCGTTCATCTCCCCGCGCAGGTAGATGGACTTGCCACCGAAATCGCCGTTGTCTGCCCCAGCCTGCTCTGCACCACCATTGGATGCGCAACCGCCTAATACCAGGGTTCCCGCCGCCAGCATCATCGTTACTGTTCTTTTGAACATGGGTCTATTCCTTAAATTATTGTGATTCCTTGGTCCATCCATGTGGACTGAAGAATTAAACCAGAGCAGGCATCACAAGAAAGGTAGAGGCATCACATTCTGTACTTTTTGTATCCAACACATTGAACTGGTGAGCAAATATCGAACAGAAAAAGAGGTCTTTTTGGGGCTTTAGAAGGGTAATCAATGAATGACAAGAAGGGGAAAGTTTAATATCCGGCGACGTTCTGAATTGCAGGCAATAAAAAACCCCGCTCGATGAGCGGGGTTTCTTG
>NZ_JRJY01000076.1:0-4998 GCF_000801015.1 Aeromonas sp. ZOR0001
TCATCGTAACAATCGGAACTGTCTGTGAAAATCAGGATACCTCATAACCAAGTGTCCGGATTTAGTTGATCACTACAGTTCAAACTATACGGCCTGAGCCGGGTAGAGTTCCGAACTCAGGCCATGTCATTCGCCAGCTAACGTGGGATTCACTTCATTGCGTTTTTTTCATCTCTGCATCTAATTAGCCGATGTTGCAGGCCTTCAGATCCCAGATCCGATCCACATAGTCCTGAATGGAGCGGTCGGAGTTGAACTTGCCCATGGTGGCCGAGTTGATGATGGCCTTCTTCGCCCACAGTGCCGGATCCCGATACCAGGTATCGATCAGCTTGTGTGCATCCGAGTAGGACTGGAAGTCCGCCAGGGTCAGGTAAGGGTCTCCCCCTTCCAACAAGGAGCGCTTGATGGAGGCCAGCTCACCCGGACGACCAGGCGTGAAGTAGTCGGTATCAAACCAGTCCAGCACGGCTTTGAGCTCGGAGTTGGCATAGTAGAAGTCATACGGGTTGTAACCGCGCGCCTTCAGCGACTTCACTTCGTCCACGTTCAGACCGAAGATGGCACAATTTTCGGCACCCGCCTCTTCAGCGATCTCGATGTTGGCTCCATCCAGCGTCCCGATGGTGATTGCACCGTTGAGTGCCATCTTCATGTTGCCGGTACCGGATGCTTCATAACCTGCAGTGGAGATCTGCTCGGAGACATCTGCCGCCGGGATCAGCTTCTCGGCCAGACTCACGCGGTAGTTCGGCATGAACACCACTTTCAGCTTGCCCTGGATACGAGCATCGTTATTGACCCGATCCGCCAGCTTGTTGATGGCATAGATGATGTCTTTGGCCAGCTTGTAACCGGGCGCAGCTTTGGAGCCGAAGATAAACACGCGTGGGTGCATGTCATAGTCCGGGTTGGCCAGCAGGCGACGATAGAGCGCCATGATGTGAATAAGGTTCAGCTGCTGGCGCTTGTACTCGTGCAGACGCTTGATCTGAACGTCAAAGATCGCCTCGGCACTGACATCGATACCGGTTTCGTCCTTGATGACCTTGACCAGCTTCTCTTTGTTGTGACGCTTGATGGTCATGAACTGCTGCTGGAACGCCTTGTCGTCGGCAAACTTCACCACGCCACGCAGTTTGTCCAGTTGCAGCGGCCACTCCTTGCCCACTACTTCGTTGTAGAGGCCAGCCAGTTCCGGGTTGCACGCCAGCAGCCAGCGACGCGGGGTCACCCCGTTGGTCACGTTGCACATTTTTTCCGGCCACAGCTCGGCATACTCGGGGAAGAGATCTTCCTTCACCAGCTTGGAGTGGATCTCGGCCACACCGTTCACTTTGGACGAACCGATCACGCACAGGTTGCCCATGCGAACCTTGCGCACATCTCCCTCTTCGATGATGGAGAGCTTGGCTTTGATAGCATCGTTGCCCGGCCACTTGGGCTCCACCAACTCGTTCAGGAAGCGGGCGTTGATCTCGTAAATCACCTCCAGATGGCGAGGCAGTACTTTCTCGAACAGGCTGACCGACCACTTCTCCAGCGCTTCCGGCAGCAGAGTGTGGTTGGTATAAGAGAAGACCTGATAGCAGATAGCCCAAGCGGCATCCCAGTTCAGATCTTCCTCGTCAACCAGCACCCGCATCAGTTCCGGGATGGCGACAGTCGGGTGAGTATCGTTGAGCTGAATGGCAATTTGCGCGGCAAAGTTGCTGAAGTCACTGCCATGGACCCGCTTGTAGCGGCGCATGATGTCCTTGATGGAGCAAGCACAGAAGAAGTACTGCTGGATCAGACGCAGCTCTTTACCTGCATCGGTCTCATCGTTCGGATAGAGCACCTTGGAGATGGTCTCGGCCTGGGCTTTCTCAGCCTGGGAGTCGATGTAACCACCGGCGTTGAACACGTCCCAGTCGAAAAACTCGGAGGCGCGGGATTCCCACAAACGCAGGATGTTGACGGTGTGCCCGCCAAAACCGACTACCGGAATATCCCAAGGCACCCCTTTAATCTTGCGACCGGCGTGCCATACCTTCTTCAGGCCGCCATTGTCACCAAACACGGTCTCGACGTAGCCATAGAGCGGCACTTCTTGCACCGACTCGGGGCGGCAGATCTCCCAGGGGTTGCCATATTCACGCCAGGAGTCCGGACGCTCGATCTGGCGGCCATCCTGGATTTCCTGACGGAACAGACCGTGTTCGTAGTGGATACCGTAACCAACCGCCGGATAGTTCAGAGTGGCCAGCGAGTCGATAAAGCAGGCAGCCAGACGACCCAGGCCGCCGTTGCCAAGTGCCATGTCCGGCTCTTGTTCGCACAGGTCGGTCAGTTCCAGACCGAGTTCGCCCAGCGCCTCTTCGCAAGTCTTGTAGAGGGAGAGGTTGTGCAGGTTGTTGGAAGTCAATCGTCCCATCAGGAATTCAGCAGAGAGATAGTGAATCGCACGAGTATCTTTCTTGAAATGAGTCTGCTGAGTGCGGGTCAGGCGCTCGTACACCTGTTCATTGACAGCCGCCGCAGTGGCTTTCCACCACGCTTCGGGAGAGGCTTTCTGTTCGCTTGTTCCCAAGGTAGAACGCAGGTGACGCACGATACTCGCCTTGAGCTGATCTTTATCCAGTTGGAGATCCTGGTCTGTCTTCTTCTTGGTAGCCATAAACCATATTCCTTCGTTACAAATAAAATTGTTATCCCGCTTGCGGGACCGGCGCTGTTGTTATCTCAAAATATGTACCGGCGTGAGAATACTAACTAAAGCGGCAGAATTAAAAGTTAACGCAAGTCACACTTTAACCGATAAAAACAGCCTGAAAAGCTTGAAAACCCTTTCCTTTAATTGATCGCACAAAAACAAACATTCCCTTTATTATCATAAACTTAATGAAACAATAAAAATATTCTGGCATGAATAGGTTTTCAGAGATTGCCAAGCCTTGAAAATCCCTGAAAATAGGCAGCAAGACGGCACATTGAAACCGGTTTCAATGTGCCTGAAAAATTACCGTATAAATATGAAGCAATCATTGCACCCTTAAAGATGTGCCTTGAACTGATTACTCAATGGATCGTAATGGTACCCAATCTGATCCAGACGTCCTGCCAGCTGCTCTTCACTCATATCGTAATAGGCCAGCAACTCCTCCAACCCGTCACACTCAAGCCTTAGCTTCTCATTGATGATGCCCAGCAAGATGTTGGCATCAAGGCGTTGCAAGGTACTGATATCCATGGCGGCACCTCCTGTAAATGACCTGTATAACCATGGGCGGTTACGCAAGGTTTGTCCATAGTACGAAAAACACCCAGCCAGCTTTATATTAAATAGTGTTTTAAAACATAACCTTACTAACGACACATGCCAACACCATCACATTTTTCAGCAAAAACACCTTGTCACTGCCACAGGATAGAACTACTGTATGCACATACAGCTTGGATATTCATACAGGAACCCCATATATGAACCAGCCCCTGCACTCACTGCCCTTTGCGATGAATCGTGTCATGAGCAAGCCCTGGCCAACCAGAACCGCCTGCAAAGCGGAGTTGGCTCATTATGGTGTGACTATCCAGTCTGATGATCAGTTTCTGAGCGAGCTGACAAAGCTTGGGGAGGCTCATACCGGCTGGATCTTGTTGATCGCCCCGCCGGGACGCCCCACAGTCAGCCGTCTGGAAGAGCGAGGTATCGATCCCAAGAGAGTGCTGGTGGTACATAGCCCCAAAATCAAGAACTGGCAGCAAACTCTGGAGCGCAGTCTTGGCAATGGTCATTGCGCCGCCGTATTTACCTGGCTACCCGAGCAGATCGAGCTGGATCACGTCAAGCTGCAGCGACTGGGACAGCAATCTGGCGTACTCACCCGCTTCTTTGGCGCGAAACGGACTAACCTCGGCACACCTCTGCTGGCCTATGCAGAGCAAGATATCTATCTCAATCATTAAGACAAAAAACGAACGCCTACGCAGGCTCTCCCGCGGGTCGCAGTGACAGAAGGGCGCAAACAATATGTGACCAGCGGCTTTATTTGAAAGACAAGCGTGCAACAGCCTGACGGTAGGCATCGGATATCATTTGACCCTGCTTGCTGCAAGCAGACAAACATCAACAGATGTAATGGATAAAGAAGCAGAAAAAAAACTGAACTGGACAATCATGCAGCCCAAGTATTCAAACCTGCGGGACTTCCTGCCCACCAGCGAACCCGTTTGAGCAATATGATGAGGCTGAAAGTCATTGCATTCATTTGAGCTGATCACGACAATTAGCCCACCGGAGTGACCCTCTCCTTGAAATACCGGGTAACAAGGGGTATAACCACGCGTTTTATCAGGTGTAATAAGTGAGCGGTATGATGCAAGCCCCCTTTTGGCAGACCAAGAGTCTGCAGCAGATGACTGAATCCGAATGGGAATCCCTCTGCGATGGTTGCGGAAAATGCTGCCTCAACAAGCTGATCGATGAAGATACCGACGAACTGGTTTTCACCAATGTCGCCTGCAATTTGCTTAACACCAAGACCTGTCAGTGCTCTGATTACGCCAATCGTTTCAAAAAAGAGCCTGACTGTCTGCAAATCACCCATGACAAGATCGCCGAATATGACTGGCTCCCCTCAACCTGCGCATATCGCCTGCTGTCTGAAGGTGACGCTCTTCCAGAGTGGCATCCTCTGCTGACCGGCAGTCGTTCCGCTATGCATCAGGCTGGTCAATCCGTCCGTGGCAAAGTCATTCACGAGGATCAGGCCGGTGAATGGATCGATCACATCATCACCTGGGCCAGCTGACACGCTCAACCCGCTATTCTCCAGAGGCAAGGGCTGCACAATGTGCAGCCCTTGTTGTTTCTGCAAGCAGGGTTTGTAGCTTCACACATATCTGGCTGGCTAAATCAGCCCCCTTCCAACTGCACATTGAGAGAGATAGAGATAGAGATAGAGATAGAGATAGAGGCAGAGGCAGAGGCAGAGGCAGAGGCAGAGGCAGAGGCAG
>NZ_JRJY01000089.1:0-231 GCF_000801015.1 Aeromonas sp. ZOR0001
TGGTGATCTGATCACCACCATCCTCTTCAAGTCTGCATCATGGGCACATCGCTTCACCCCATCACCAACTGGCCTCAATACAACAAGTCTTTGATTAACCGAGGTTCACTCACCTTCTGGGTTGATGTCGAGGCCATGCGCAACTGGTTTCACCACGACCATCATGGACGACGGGGACGCAGCCAGCTCTACACCGACCAGACCATCTGCACATTCCTGATGCTCAAGGGG
>NZ_JRJY01000170.1:0-34164 GCF_000801015.1 Aeromonas sp. ZOR0001
ACCATGTCAAGGTAGTGCTCTAACCAACTGAGCTATAAACCCACTTTCTATCACTTCACTACGCCAGCGCTGCTGACGTGGTCGGCATACTACCCATGCCCCCCAAGGCTGTCAACAGGCCATATGCACAAAGGAGACTGTTTGCCCAGTTCTTGCGCAGCCTGTTGATTTTGCAGGCGAGTTGTCGCTTGCCAAGCCTTGTTACTGGGCCCGTGACAGGGTAGTACAGGCTTCCGGAGTGGCAAAACGGCCGTAGATGTAGCGCAATCTCGCCCCCAGCATCAGGGCTGCACTGGTGAGGCCGACGATAAAGCCGATCCAGAAGCCCTGCGGCCCCATCCGCGGCACCAGCCAGTCGGTCAGACCCAGGATCATGCCGGTGGGCAGCCCCAGTCCCCAGTAAGCGACGATGGTGACGTAGAAGATCGCCTGGGTATCCTTGTAACCGCGCAGTGCGGCGGCCGCGACCACCTGCACAGAGTCCGAGATTTGATAGATGGCGGCGAAGAACAGCAAGATGGCCGCCAGGACGATCACCTGCTGATCATCGGTATAGATGGAGGCGATCTGCTCGCGCAGCAGCACCGTCATGGCGGCAGTGGCAGCGGCGATGGCCATCCCCAGCATCAAGCCGGTGCGAGCAGCCACCCGGGCGTGATGGGGCTGCCCTTCACCGATACTGTGACCGACCCGGATGGTGACACCCACCCCGATGGAGAGGGGTAGCATAAAGACCAGGCTGGAGAAGTTGAGGGCAATCTGGTGGCTCGCCACCGTCTCGGCACCGAAGGGGGCCAGCATCAGGGCCACCACGGTAAACAGGGTCACCTCGCAGAAGATCGCCATGGCGATGGGGAAGCCCAAGCGAAACAAGCGCCAGATCCGGCTGCCGTTGGGGCGAGCCAGCTGGGAGAAGAGGCGGATCTCGGTGAAGTGACGGGAGAGCTTCACATAGAGGATCATCGCCAGCAGCATGGCCCACAGCACGATGGCCGTGGCCACGCCACAACCCACCCCGCCCAGTTTCGGCATGCCGAAGTGGCCGTGAATGAAGATGTAGTTGGCGGGAATATTGACCGCCAGCCCGACAAAGCCGATCACCATGGTAGGCATGGTGTGGGAGAGCCCCTCACTGAAGTTGCGCAGCACCTGGAACAGCACGAACGCGGGCAGACCCCACAGGATGGCGTGCAGATAACCAGTGGTCTTGGCCGCCATCACCGGCTCCACATCCATGAACTGCAACGCCAGCGGGCTGTAATAAAGCGCGATCATCGCCAGCGGGGTGACGATCAGTGCCAGCCAGAAACCCTGATGAACGGCCGGGCGAATTGCCTCCCGTTTACGGGCGCCATTGAGCTGGGAGACGATGGGGGTGAGCGCCATGATGATCCCCTGCACCAGCAGGATCACCGGTAGCCAGAAGCTGGACGCCACCGACACGGCAGCCAGATCGACCGCACTCACCTGACCCGCCATCACGGTATCGACGAAGTTCATGGCGACCTGGGCCACCTGGGCGACCAGAATGGGGCTGGCTAGACGGACGAGCTGCTTCGCCTCGGACCAATAACGTTGCACTGACACCTCCGAGTGGATCAGATAAGAGTAAAAAAGAGCGGAAATCGGGAAGAGCCTTTGCACTTTCGGACGAAAGTGCAAAGGGTGGGGGAGGCATTCTAGCCTGAAATTCAGCCAGGACGAAATAGTTGCCACCCCAAGGGGCAGGATCAGGCGTCTTCGTGATCGCTGATCAGCAGGTTGGCGGCAGCATAGGCAGCCTGTTCGCGCAGTTCGGCGGGTACTCGCTCATCGGCGGCGACCGCGTTGAGGGCGCGAATAGTAGCGGCGATGGCGTTTGGCACATAGCCCTGCTCGCCGGAGCCAATCTGGTTATAGGCGATACGGATCGCTTCACAGCACTCATAAACCATCATGATTTGCTTCCTTGAAAGTAAAAAGGCGAGCAAATATAGCGGTTTTGCTCCCATTTTGTCAGTCTCGCGGTTGTAATTTGCGGCAAGCCCGTTAGTTTGATTACCCCCTTTTCCTGTTTCGGCCTCTTTGATGCTGCTCTCTTCGCGCAACTCACTGGCGATCTTTCTGACGCTGTTTGCACTTCTCGCCCTGACGCTTAAGGATGGCGCGGACAAATATCTGGTACTCCATGGCTACTCCGTGATGGAGATGGTCTGGTTTCGCTTCTTTGTTCCTTTCCTCGGTCTGCTGCTGTTGTTGCCAAGGCGCACCATGTCGGCGCTGCTGGCGGTGGGTCGCTGGCTATTGTTGCGCTCGCTGCTGTTTCTGGTCTGTGCGCTGGTCTCGGTGATTGCGCTGGCCCATGTACCGCTCAACGTCTACACCATCATTTGCCAGCTCGGTTCGCTGGCCTTCGTGGTGGCGGGCGTGATCTTTTTCAGGGAGCGTCTGACCCGGGCCAAGGTGGCGGCCGTGCTGTTGGGGTTGTTTGGCGTGCTGGTGGTGACCCATCCTGACGGGGGCGACGCAAACCTCTACTATCTGCTGCCACTGGTCATTGTACTGGCCAACACCGGCTACAACCTCATCACCAAGCTGGTGGATCCACGTTTGACCACCCTCGATATCCTAATCGTCACCTGCTTCATGCTGGGGATGGTGGCAATGGTCGCACTCTGCTGGCAGCCTGCACTGTGGCGCTTCCCTGGGCTTGCCGACTGGCCCTATCTGCTGGCGCTACCGGTGGTGACCCTGCTCTCCCAATATTGCCTTATCAAGGCGATGCAGTATGCGCAGGCCTCTACGCTGGCGCCCTTCTTCTATTTCCAGATCTTTTTTTCTACCCTCTGCGGCTATCTGATGTTTGGTGAAATGCCGACCCTCAGTAGTATGGCGGGGTGTCTGCTTATCGTACTGGCTGGCATAGTGGTCATCTATTCCCAGCGCCGGGCTTGTGTGCTGGCGCGGTCTGAGGCGGCGGAGCAGGTGTGACAGTTTGTACGAAACGAATAGTGTAAAAACGGATTATGTAAAAGAAGCGGCCACAGGCCGCGATAAAAAACAGAGCGTGTTACCAGAAACAAAGAGGTGATGATGTTTACCGGAATTGTGCAAGGTGTGGCCGAGCTGGTCGCCATCGAAGAGAGTGCTTCATTTCGTACCCACGTGATCCGCATGCCCAGCCGGGAGTGGGGGGAAGGGCTGGCCCTCGGCGCTTCGGTCGCCCACAACGGCTGCTGCTTGACCGTTACCCGGGTAGAGGGTGAGCTGGTCAGCTTCGATCTGATGCAGGAGACCCTGCGTCTCACCAACCTCGGCAAGCTGCAGGTGGGGGACAAGGTCAATGTGGAGCGGGCCGCCCGCTTTGGTGACGAGATCGGCGGTCATGCCATGTCTGGCCATATCATCGGCATGGCAGAGGTTACCTCGGTGATCGACACACCCAACAACCGTCAGGTGTGGTATCGCCTTGCTCCCGAGCTGATGAAATATGTGCTGACCAAGGGATACATCGGCATCGACGGCATCAGTCTGACCATAGGTGAGGTGCGCGAGCGGGAGTTTTGCGTCCACCTGATCCCCGAGACCCTGGCCCGCACCAACCTGGGTTGGGTCAAGGCGGGCTGGCCGACCAATATCGAGATCGATCCCCAGACCCAGGCCATCGTCGATACGGTGGAGCGGGTACTGGCGGCGCGCGCGGGTCACTGAAAGGAAACGGCTCGGTGTTAATAGCCTCATAAGCAAGGGCCTGCAGTGTGCAGGCCCTTGTTATGTACATGGTGAAAATATCTACTCAACTTTTTATGACTCGCAGTCACAACATCTGCTCAGCTCTTTGCGACTTGCAGGCAAAACAGCTGTTCGGCCTTTTGTGACTCGTAATCAAAACAGTTGCTCGTCGTCTGCATCCACAAACAACTGCAAACAGTCGTGGGCTTCGTCGCGGTGAAGCCGCAGGTGGATCGGATTGCAACAGGCCATGCAATCTTCGTAAAACTCCTGATCACCCTGGCTGGCATCCAGCTCGACCCGGGTATGGTGACCGCAGTGGGGGCAGACGATGCGCTTGCTGGTGTACTCGATCATGATAACCTCCTCGGGCCCTGAGGCCGCCTATCTACCCTGATTCTAGTCGGGCTGCAGGGGGTTAACCGCGAGCAAACGCACGTTTATGACAGAGATCAAGCCTGAGGGATGGCAAGGTGCAACCGGCTGGACTGGTCGTGTGCGATAAGCACAATCCGGTTGTGATTGACGGGTGAAAAGAGGGGAATTGCCAACGGTTGTTTGGCAATCACAGGGGGCAGGAGCCCCCCGCGGGTATGAGAATGCGAGCGCAACAAGGCACCGATAGGCGCTACTTGACCCAGCTGGCCAACATGTCGGCATTCAGCTCGGCCAGCGAGCTTAGCTGGTAGTTGGCGATGGCCAGACGGGGGTCACCCACTAAAGCGGGGTCCGGCACGATCAGCGCAGTCATGGAGGCCGCCTTGGCCGCCAGCAGGCCGGTGAAGCTGTCTTCGATGGCCAGACAATGAACCGGCTCTACCCCCAGCTTTTCGGCAGCGTGGATATAGACATCCGGGTGTGGTTTGCCGAAACGCTCCACCTCAGCGGAGTGCACCGCCATAAAGCGATCGCGAATGCCGAGTTTGCCGAGCACCGCTTCTACCATCGCAAAGGGGGAGGAGGTAGCCAGACCCACTTTCAGCCCGCGGGCCTCGATAAGGTCGAGTGCTTCCAGCACACCGGCTTTGGCCTGACCTTCGGAAAGGATCAGGGCGTTGACCCGATCCAGAATGCGCTGTACCACCTCTTCCTGAGTTGGGCCGCTCCACGGGCGCAGGCGATACCAGTGGGCAACCAGCTGATCGATGCGCACGCCGATGGTCGACTCACAATCCTCGACGGTGTGGGGGTGACCCAGTTCGGAGAAAACGGCGATTTGGGCCCGTTGCCAAAAGGGTTCCGAGTCGATCAGAACACCATCCATATCGAAGATCACGGCAGCTAACATCTTGTACTCCTGACAAATTTGAAGAGGGGATTATAAGCCTGACGGGGAAATGCAAAAGGGGCATTGCCATGCCCCTTGCGCCCGATCACATCAGCAAACGTTTGTTTTGCTGTGGCCAAAAAGCCCTTAGAACAGTACTTCGACCTTGGCGGCCACGGCTTTGGCTTTTTCCACCGCATCCTGGCAATCAGCTGTGCGGGCCAGCGCCACGCCAAGACGGCGGCGACCGGCGATCTCAGGCTTGCCAAACAGCCGCAGCTGGGCACCCGGCACCAGCGCCAATGCCTCACCAATCCCCTGATAGCGGATATTCTGGCTGTGCCCTTCGCGCAGTACCACGGCAGAGGCGCTCGGCCCGTACTGGGTGATGGTGCCGACCGGCAGCCCCAGAATGGCGCGCACGTGCAGGGCGAACTCGGAGAGATCTTGCGAGATCAGGGTCACCATGCCGGTATCGTGGGGACGCGGCGATACCTCGCTGAACCACACCTCATCCCCCTTGATGAAGAGTTCGACTCCGAACAGGCCGTAACCGCCGAGGGCCTCGACCACCTTGGCCGCTACCTCTTTGGATCGGGCCAGCGCCAGCTCGCTCATCACCTGCGGCTGCCAGGATTCGCGGTAGTCGCCATCTTCCTGACGGTGGCCGATAGGATCGCAGAAGTGAATGCCATCGACGGCGCGTACCGTGAGCAGGGTGATCTCGTACTCGAAGGGAACGAAGCCCTCGACGATCACCTTGCCACGACCGGCGCGGCCGCCTTCCTGGGCGTAGGTCCAGCTCTCATCGAGCTTGGCGAGATCGCGCAGTACACTCTGCCCCTTGCCGGACGAGCTCATCACAGGTTTCACCACGCAGGGAAGGCCGATAGCCTCGACTGCGGCGACAAACTCCTCTTTGCTTTGGGCAAAACGGTAGGGTGAGGTGGGCAGACCTAAGGTCTCGGCGGCGAGGCGGCGGATCCCTTCCCGGTTCATGGTGAGCTGGGTAGCGCGGGCGTTGGGCACTACCTTGACCCCTTCTTGCTCAAGGGCAGCAAGGGTATCGGTGGCAATCGCTTCAATCTCGGGGATGATGAGGCAGGGTTTAACCTCGGCAACCAGGGCACGCAGGGCGTTGCCATCGAGCATGTCCAGCACGTGGGCTGCGTGGGCCACCTGCATGGCGGGGGCATTGGGGTAGCGGTCGGCGGCGATCACTTCGATCCCGAACCGTTGCAACTCGATGGCGACCTCCTTGCCAAGTTCGCCGGAGCCCAGCAGCAGGGCACGGGTGGCGCCGGGGCGGGTTGCGGTTCCAAACATACGATCTCTCCTGATGTCGATGGTCATTGTTGATGATCGCTATTACACAAATAGCGGACAAAAAAAGAGGCACGCATGGCGTACCTCAGGAAACGGGTTTGTGAGTGCGCTGCTCCAGATGGGTCAGCAAGGTAATGGCGCCAATGATGATAGCGGCGCCAAGCCACAGACGGCCGGGGGGCGCCCAGCCAAATACCAGCCAGCCCGCCAGCACGTTCATCGGCAGCTTGGCAAAATCGAAAGGTTGTACGAAGGAGGCCTCCGCCACGCTGTAAGCGCGAGCGATGGACATCTGGGCCAGCGCCGTCAGCACGCCGGAAGCGGCTACCAGCAGCCACTGGCTCTCGCTTGGCCACTGCCACTCCGGCAGGGCCAGCATGACGTTGAACGGGGTACTGAAAATAAGCAGGTAGACCACTATGGTGTGGGATGATTCGTTTGCTGCCTGATAGCGCACCATCAGGGAGTAGCCGGCCCAGAACAGCGCCGCTGCCACCGGCAGCAGGGAGGCCCAGTTGAATTCGTCAGTCCAGGGGGCGAGGATCAGCATGGCGCCGGCAAAGCCCGCCAAGGTGGCTAGAATACGGGCGCGGCTCACCTGCTCCTTGAGTAGCAGGGCGGAGCCCAGAGTGGCAAACAGCGGCGAGGTCATCAGCAGGGCGATCCCCTGCCAGATGGGGACGGGGTACGCCAGTGCCCAGAGCCAGAGCTGGATGCCGATCACCGCCAGCAATACCCGCAACAGGTGCAACCGGAACTGATTGGTCATCAGGGATTGGCGCAGGCCGTGGCGGACCAGCCAGGGCAGCAGGCAGATCAGGGCGATCAGGTATTGATGGAAAGCGACCTGAGTCGATGGGAGGCCAAGCTTGAAGCTGACATACTGGCTCAGGCTGTTGACGGCGGCGAAGCAGAGTCCTGCCACCATCATCCAGACTGCACCGGCCAAAGGAGAGTGCCTGCGCGAGGGTATCATGGGATCCGGGTCGCTGGAAAAAAGTGCGGCGGATCATAACGGCAATCGTTTGTTCTGCCAAGGGTTGAAGCGCGGCCGCAAGGCTGGCTGGCGAGGAAGTGGCCTTGCATCAAAAAATTTGAACAAGTTGAGCATCTATTTTCGCTATCAGCAAATAAGCACAATGTTTAGAGTGACCTCCATCGACAGCAACGCTGTTCAACCGACAACCAAATGGAGTTTCACCATGGCCAATATCCTCGTACTCAAATCCAGCATCCTGGGTCAATATTCCCAATCCAACGCCCTGATCGACGGCTTCCTGGCTGACCATCAGGATGATGTCGTCACCGTGCGTGATCTGGCAGCACTCAATCTGCCGGTGCTGGATGGCGAGCTGGCCTCCGGCCTGCGCGGTGGTGACAACCTCAATGAACGTCAACTGGCGGTGATCGCCCAGTCTGACGAGCTGATCGCCGAACTCAAAGCGAGCGACTTGGTGGTGATTGCGGCCCCCATGTACAACTTCAACATCCTGACCCAGCTGAAAAACTGGATCGATCTGGTGGCTCGTGCTGGCGTCACCTTCCGCTATACCGAGACCGGTCCGGTCGGTATGGTTGAAAATACCCGTGCGCTGGTGATCAGCCCCCGTGGCGGCATGCACGTTGGCAGTGCCACCGATCTGGTCACTCCCTACATGCGTACCGTGCTCGGTTTCATCGGTATCAAAGAGGTGGATTTCATCTACGCCGAGGGGATGGGTATGGGTCCGGATGCCCAGAGCAAGGGGATGGAAGCGGCCAAAGCGCAGCTTGAGGCTCTGGCTATCTAAGGGCTCTCTCTATAAGGGCTATCTATCCCGTCAGGGGTTATCTCTTCAAGGGGTTGCCCCGCCAGATACAAGAACGCAGCCATCAGGCTGCGTTTGTTTTTTGGCTTGGTGTGATTGCGACAGACGTTGCTGCTACAGAGAGTATCGCGGCAAGCGGTCGGTATGGACGCTCTGGCGGAGTCACTACTCAATCATAAAGCGGCGACAACCACGCACCAGCAGCAATGCCACCGTGACCAGCAGGCCAAGCAAGAGGGTGGTCAGCCACTGTTCGGTACTTTGCGGCAAGTGGGGCGTGAAGAGGCTGATCATCAACAGGGTACAGAGCGTGATCAACAGGCTCTGTCGGGTCATCAATATCATGGGGTCATCCTTGGTTTGCTCACCTGAAACGATTTTAATGCCCTCTTGTGACAGGGTGATGTATCCGTGCATCACCCTGTTGGGGCTCTTCAGACCATATCAGGTTTTTACCGCAGAGCCAGCGCCATCACTGGCGCTGTGATCCCGCTCCCGCTAGCTCTTCTTTATCTGAACTGTTTCTGCGCTGGCTGGTAGTGAAAATCGCCGCTGGCGAGCCGCGCTTCCAGTGCAGCCTGATCGATCTCCTGCGCCTTGCAGAGATCATCCAGATCGTCATAGCGATCACGCAGCTGCATATTGACGACGCTCAGCAGCATGTTGATGTCCATGGTGGCGAACTTTTTCAAATCCATGATTATTTCTCCCGATCCAGTGATTGCAGCTGCTCAATGGCGGCGCTGACGCTGTGCAGATGCTGGCGGATCGCCTCGCGGGATTCGCTCGGCAGATAGTCGGTCAGGGTGTGTTGCCAGCTGCCAGCTTCACTCTTGAGCTGCAGGAAGAGGGCGAGCCCGGCATTGGTGAGGGAGACCAGGCTGATGCGTTTGTCCTGCTCGCTGCTCTCGGTAAAGATGATCCCTTTTTCGACCAGACGGCGGATCTCGCGGGAGATGCGCACCTTGTCCATGCCGCTCGCCTCGACCAGCTCTTTCTGGCTGATGGGGTAGTTGGGGCCGAGCACCATCATCAGGCGCCATTGCGGCACGGTCAGCTGATAACGCTGTTCATAAAACTGTTCGAAGGTATCCCGTAGCATCTCGGCGGCATGTACCAACTGATAGGGCGGGTAGTGAGCGAGTAACGCTATGATTTTTGACATATTACACCCTGCTGTGACGGCTGCATCAGATGCAGTTTCTTTTGATACTTTGACATTGATGATACGAAACTCAAGCTGATTTGTCTGACCCGGTTGCGATGAAATGTGCGGTGGCGCACGCCCTCAAGGAAAAACCGGGTCTGACCGACGGGATTTTAAGCCAACGCTGTTCAGCCTTTACGCAACCAGATGAGGGCGTTCTGCTTGAGCCAGGCCTCGCGAGTGTGGATGGCGTAGAGCGCGGCCTCGTCTCGGCTGCCCGCTTGCCAGCTTTGTGGCTCCTGTTTGGGCAGCTTGCGCTGACCCAGCAGGCAGGCCGGAATGTGCGGGTTGGCCTCGATGGCGACTAGCAGATGGGGCTTGGCTGCCTCGGCACCCTCGGTGGCAAAGACCATCAGCGCCTTGTTATAGAGCAACCAGCTGGAGGCTTCATCGAAGCGCACCAGCAGGGCGGCCAACGCCTGCCAATCCCCTTGCAGTGCATAGAGGGTGGAGAGGTTGTAGCGGCAACCCAGCTCATCGGCCACGCAGATTGTCAGCAGCGCCAGATACTCCGCTTTGGCCTCGCCCAGCTTGCCAAGGCGTAGCAGGCAGTCGGCGAGGCCGGCTCTGGCGGCCAGCAGAGGACGCAGCTCGGGGGCACTCCAGCCGTGACCGGCGATTTGCTGCCAGAAGGCGTCGTCAAAGAGCGGAGTGGCATCGGCGATGATCTTCTCGAACCAGCCGAGGCGGGCCTGATGATCGCGGCAGCTGTCGGCCAGCTCGAACCAGGTCTGCCACTGTTGGGCCTGCTCGCCATTGAGGGCCACATCAGCGCTGGGGGCGGCCTGATACTGGTCGAGGTTGAGCAGCTGGTTGAGGGCGGTTTTCATGTTCTGGCGCTGGCGTTTGCAGAACTCGACAAAGGGGAGTTCGCTGGCGGCTGCGCTATAGAGCATCTGGGCCATCTGCTTGTCGCGAAACAGGCTCAGCTCGGCGGCCAGACTGAAGCGGTACTGGGTGGTCGGGTCGTTCAAATCCTTCGGCTTGGGCCAGGTGGCAAAACCCATGCTGAAGCCATAACACCATTGACCGAGTGGGTGGCTCTGTTCGAACACCTGATCGGGGTTATCGCTGGGCAGGCGGCATTGGCTCGGCAGGGCCAGCTGGGCGTCGTCGGCCTGGGATTCCAGCTCGGCGATCAGGTGGTTGAGGGCTTCTGCGCTTTTTTCATCCAACTCGGCATCCTGTTCCAGCAGACCAGCCAGCGGGTGTTGCCAGTCAGGGCTTTCCGGCCCCACCAGACGAGCACAGAGAAAACCGTGCAGGGCCGGGTAGGTCATGTCCTGATCGCTGTGGCTCTGGATCCATTGATTAAGATGGCGGGTACGAGTGGATGGGTTCATCGACAGTTCCTCTGGATTTGAACAGCCGCGAAGTCTACCTAAAAGTGGGGTTATTTGCAGCAAATGGCCTCCTGTTTGGCGATTTAATCACCATTGGCGGATAAGATAAGGGCGAAAGAGCGGCCAGTGGTGGCTTGGGGACTAGGCCGGATCACCGCTCTTGAGGTAACATGCGCGCCCATAGGGGCCATGTTCAGTTGGCCCATCCGGGTAATGAAAAAAGAGAGCACCATGATACAGATTGGCAAGATGAACACCCTCACCGTTGTTGAACTCGAAGACCGTGGCGCCTGGCTTGCGGCCGATGAGTACGGTGAACTGCTGCTGCCCAAGCGTCAACTGCCGGAAGGGGTGAAAGAGGGGGATAGCGTGCAGGTCTTCCTCTATCTGGATGCCGATTGCGAACCGGTGATCACCACCGACAAGCCATTTGCCATGGTGGACGAATTTGCTGGTCTGAAAGTGGTCAATGCCAACAAGATTGGTGCCTTCCTCGACTGGGGCATGAAAAAGGATCTGTTTGTGCCCAGCCGTGAGCAGAACAAGCCGATGCAGGTGGGCCACGTTTATCTGGTGCGTCTGCAACTGGATAACGAAGGGCGTATGGTCGGCACCAGCCGCATCGAGCGTTTCCTGACCCCGGCCGGCAGCAACTTCAAGGTTGGTGACGAAGTGACCGCGCTGCCGGGTGAGCACTCGCCCCTTGGCATCAAGGTGATCGTCAACGGTCAGTATCCCGGCATGCTGTTCAAGAACGAGGTGTTTGGCCGGGTGATGACCGGTCGGCCGCAAACCGCCTGGGTCAAGCAGGTGCGCGAAGATGGCAAGCTCGATCTGACCCTGCAAAAGCCGGGTCTGGCGCGGGTTGATGACGCTGGTGAACGCATTCTGAGCCGGATGAAAAAGCAGGGCGGCAGTCTGGCGGTGGGTGACAAGAGCGAACCCGAGCTCATCTACAAGCTGTTCAGCATGAGCAAGGGCACCTTCAAGAAGGCGATCGGCGGCCTCTACAAGCAGGGCAAGATTGTCATCGAAGATAACGCCATCACTCTGGTGGCCACAGAGACCGACTCGGCAGTGGATAGCGAATAAGATGCCGAGCCCCTGTGTTGGCCTCTGCAAGGCGAAAGATGGGCTTTGCCTTGGTTGTGGCCGCACCCTGACCGAGATCGGCCACTGGTCGGCGATGGATAGCAAGGCCCAGCTGGCGGTGATGGCCGAGCTGAATGGCTCGAAAAGCACCCACCGCTGCCCGGGTTGTGGTGAACCGGCCTATTGCGCCGTCTCTGCCGGTCAGACCATTGCGCAGTGCTGGTGCAGTCAGTTGCCGGTACTGCCGATGCAGGAGGCCAGCGCTTGCTGGTGCCGCCGCTGTCTGGCCAAGGCTATCGCGGCGCAGGATTAGCAGAGAACTGAATTAAGTGAAAATAGAAACAAGAAAGGCGCCGATGGCGCCTTTTTTATGCCTGCTGCTGGCGATGCCAGCGCACATGCACTTGATCTTCGGTCAGCAGGCGGGGCAGCAGGAAGGTGGCAAAGATCACCTCAAACTCATCCTGATGATCCAGCAAACCGACCCACACTTCGACCCAGCGCTCCATATCGACCGGCTCACCCAGCTCGGTCGACCAGTCGGCATTGGGCAGCGTCGCCTCCACGGCGCCACGCTGCTCAAACTCCAGGGTGATGTCGACTATTTGTTCGGGGGCCAGCATATCGGCGGCCTGCTCAAGAAACTGATCATAGGCCCATTCGACCAGCTGATCCGGGGTACGCTGTTCCATGAAATCACTCCAGATACATCGAGGTTCGCTACTGTAACAATTATTGGCTGTGGCGGCCAGACCAGTGCGCCGGGCGTGCCTGACCTGTCCAAGTTGCCGTTGGGGGAGTATGGTTAAGGCGCGGATCATCTGGCAGGGAGTAAGGGGATGAAGCAGCGGGGACGGCGGCAACAGATCAAGCGACGGCGCGAGGCCTGGTGGTGGCACTATCTGCCGCTTCACCGCGGGACGGTGGGCGGCCATCTGGGCCCACCGGAGAAACCCGATGAGCCCTGAGGATCAGTCTGCCTGATGCACCCGATTGAGGGTGATCTGGCCCAGTTGCCCCATCTGGCGGCGGATCCAGACCGAGCGCTTCTGCACATAGGGTGACGGGGGCTTGACCCGATAACGCCACGGATTGGGCAGGGCGGCGGCCAGCAGGGATGACTCGTAGCGGGTCAAGCGGCTGGCCGGTTTGCCAAAGTAGGTGCGGGCCGCGGCTTCGGCGCCATAGATGCCGGGGCCGAACTCCACGATATTGAGATAGACCTCGAGAATACGGGCCTTGTCCCAACCCAGCTCCATCAGCAGGGTAAACCAGGCCTCCAGCCCCTTGCGCAAGAAGCTGCGATCACTCCACATAAAGAGGTTCTTGGCGGTCTGCTGGCTGAGGGTGCTGGCACCGCGCACCCGTTCGCTGTGCTGGTTGTGCTTGAGCGCGGCGTTGATGGCATCCATGTCAAAGCCGTTGTGATCGGCAAAGCGCTGATCCTCGGCGGCAATCACCGCCAGTTGCAGCTCCTTGGAGATGGACTCCAGATCTACCCATTGATGGCGCACCTGGGTGATCTTGGCGGGCGGAAAGAGGGCCCGCTCGATACGCCAGCTCCACATCGGCGGATCAATAAAACGCAGCAAGGCGACCGAGCCGACCGAGCAGAGCAGCCCGGCCAGCGCGATCTTGCCTGCCCACCTCAACACCCGGCGCCCAAACGATGCAGATGCGCGCACGGGGGCCACGGCGTCAGGGTTAGACTCCCACTGATAGTGGCTGGGATCATCGGGATCCGGAATTATTGGGGCAGCCATTCGATGTGGCAGAACTTCTCGTCAACACGGCGGGAGAGCAGCATGCGGGCAAACAGGTGCTCATACTCTTGTTCTTCATTGCCAAGGCCGACCCAGATCTCGGCATAGTCGGTGTCGCTCACCGCAAAACCCACGTCCGCTTCCCAGTCATCGGCCGGATCGGTTTCGGCCAGCAGGCCGCGATCGTTGAACTCCTGATTGAAGCGGGCGATCTCCTGCTCCGGCAGGTTGTCAGAGGCCAGCTCCATAAAGAGTTCGAGGGCGGTATCGAGCAGTTCCTCGACGCTGTGCATTTCGTCATTCATAGACATAAGCGGTCTGTTCCAGAAAAGAGAAGAAGGTGCCATCGCAGATCACAGCCTGCGGGGCGGCGCTATTCTAGCGGTCGGCAGACCCCTTGGCGAGATGAGGCGAGCCGCTGTGGCCTGTTTTTGTGCCAATAAAAAACCGGATCCAGTGACAGGATCCGGTCTTCATTGGGGGAAGGGGTCACGCATAGGGCGTCAGCTCATCCCTTCTTGTCATCGGCGAAGGTGATGTTGAGCTCCAGTACCGACAGCTCATCACTCTTCTGATCCAGTTGGACGGTTATCTTCTCCGGATCAATGTTGACGTATTTGCGGATCACATCGAGGATGTCCTGCTTGAGCTGGGGCAGGTAATCCGGCCCCCCTCTGGATGAACGCTCGTGAGCAACAATGATCTGCAACCGCTCTTTGGCCAGTTGTGCGGTGTTCTGTTTCTTGTTGGAACGAAAATAATCCAATAATGACATGTTTAACTCCCGAACAGTCGGCTAAAGAAGCCCTTCTTCTCTTCTTCCAGAAAACGAAATTCCTTGGCATCGCCCAGCAGGCGGGACACCGCATCTTCGTAGGCCTGACCGGCATCGGACTCCTTGTCCAGAATGACCGGTTCGCCGGAGTTGGAGGCGCGCAGCACCGCCTGGGACTCCGGGATCACCCCGAGCAGTGGGATGGCCAGGATCTCCTGCACATCCTGCACGCTCAGCATGTCGCCGCGGTTGACGCGGGTCGGGCAGTAGCGGGTCAGAAGCAGGTGCTCCTTGATGGGGTCTTCGCCACGCTCGGCGCGACGGGACTTGGAGGCCAGGATGCCAAGGATGCGGTCGGAGTCACGCACGGAAGAGACTTCCGGGTTGGTGGTGACGATCGCTTCATCGGCAAAATAGAGCGCCATCAGCGCACCCGCCTCGATCCCCGCCGGGGAGTCGCAGACGATGTAATCGAACTTCATCTCCGCCAGTTGATCCAGGATCTTCTCGACCCCCTCACGGGTGAGGGCATCTTTGTCCCGGGTCTGGGAGGCGGGCAGGATAAACAGATTTTCCGAGCGTTTGTCCTTGATCAGCGCCTGATTGAGGTTTGCTTCCCCATTGATGACGTTGACGAAGTCATACACCACGCGCCGCTCGCAGCCCATGATGAGATCCAGGTTTCTCAGACCGATGTCAAAGTCAATGACCACTGTCTTGTGACCACGCTGGGCTAAGCCGGTGCTCAGGGCCGCACTGGTTGTGGTCTTGCCAACGCCACCTTTACCCGATGTAACGACTATGATTCGCGCCATTCTCGCTTCCTTGTAACTCTATTTGATACGGTCTATTCGGAGTTGTTCGTTGTCCAGCCGGACGTGTACCGGTTGCTGGATCAGGCCTGCCGGCAATGCATCGCTCAGCTGGAATGTGCCCGCGATGGAGAGCAGCTCGGCCTGTAATTGCTGGCAATAGATCCGGGCCTGGGTATTGCCCCGGGCACCGGCAATGGCTCTGCCACGCAGGGTGCCATAAATATGAATGCTGTCGTCGGCGAGCACTTCAGCTCCCGGACTGACGGACCCCAGCACCACCAGCGAGGTGCCGGCGGCGTAAATTTGCTGGCCGGAACGAACCGGTCCCACATGTACCTTGCTCGAGATCAAGGGGGCAGGTTCGGGCTCGGGAACCACCTCAGGGGCGGCTGGCGCGGGGGCAGGCTCGGGTTCCGGTTCGCTCTTGCGACTCTTGCCCGAGGCCATCACCGCCAGTCCCACCGCCTTGGCGGCTGTCTTCATCTCTTCACTGCGCGCCCCCGTGATGCCGACCAGCACAAACTCTTCGGACTCCACCAGCTCCTTGAGCTGTTCGAAATCGGGAATATGTTCCAGTCGGGAAACATTGATCACCAGCGGCGCACAATTAAAAAAGTAGGGTGCCTGGGCCACTTTTTCTGCCAACAACTGACGTATCCGCTCAGGCTCGCCATCGCTGATATGCAACACAGAAATAGTGAAGGTGGTCCCTTTCAATTCGTTATCGCGCTCAACCATGAATCTTCCCCGAGGCAGAGATGCTAATCCGTTATTGTTATTCAATTCCTGATGTTATAGTTTGCCCCCATCAGAGGCAATAAACTCGTCGGATTATATCAATTTCCATGTTGTGTGCAGTCTATAAAAGTCGCAAAAAAGCCGAGACCTACCTTTTTGTTGAAAAAAGAGAGGATTTCTCCCGTGTTCCCGAGCCACTGCTGAGCGCATTCGGGCGTCCCGAGCTGGTGCTGATGACCAAGCTGGATCCGGCCAAGCCCTTGGGGCTGGCTGATGTCGGCAAGGTGATGGCCGCGCTGACCAACCAGGGGTTCTACCTGCAGGTGCCGCCGCCTCCCGAAAACCTGCTGGATCAGCACAAGGCCAGCCTGAAAAAACCATCCTGAATATCCAGCCCCGTGGTGTGTTCTGCTGAGCGGGGCTAATTCTTTGTGACTCTGCATGACGCATTCCGGCCCCGGTGAGGTGGCCTGCGATAATCCCGTGACAGGATTTGGCCAAATTAAACCCTCCCTTTGGTGATATTCACTTTTCGCTGTTTAAATAGAAAGTCAATCTGCTCCCAACACCATATCGTCAACCTTTGCTGGCGCTCACAAAAATAGCGAGTAGCGCGCACTCATATCCTCCATTCCAACGGCTATTGGCCCATTCATCGATTATTTTCAGCCTCTTCCTTGGGCGCTTTTTTTGTCTCCACTGCGCGATGTGCTGTGGCCAAAATGATGAGCTAACCCCCTGTTTGTGTGCTTGATTGTTTGACCTGATCACGAAAGTGCCACATAGGTGGAAATCAATGTGGCGGCGTGATATCCGCAGGGGGAGCGGTAACCGCATTTTGCCAGACAAGGGTATGCCCAAAGGGGAGGATATTGAGCTGAGGGGCCATCTTGATATCAATTAGTTGTGGAATCGTGACCGGGGCAAGATAGCAGGTACAGGTTTCATGTAGGGGCGTAATGTCCCTCTCAATGCATTGAGAAGAGTTAATCAAGGTATGTAATTAGAGAGGTATGCAGACAATGCAATCCGCATTGCGGTGGCGTAGCAGGGTATATCAGCGACGCCCTACAGTGAAATGGTCGGTATGCCGGTATAAGTGCCTGGCATCCCATTCGGGCAATAAAAAAGGCGGGATATCCCGCCTTTGTTCAGATGAGGGTCGTAACCCTTATTTATTCGCAGGCAACCTGCATCACCTTGATGGCCAGACCGCCACGGGAGGTTTCACGGTACTTGGAGTCCATGTCCTTGCCGGTGATGTACATGGTCTCGATCACCTTGTCCAGAGAGACGCGCGGCTTGGAGGTACGACGCAGGGCCATACGGGAGGCGTTGACTGCCTTCATGGCTGCGATGGCGTTACGCTCGATGCAAGGCACCTGTACCTGACCGGCAACCGGATCACAGGTCAGACCCAGATTGTGCTCCATACCGATTTCGGCAGCTTCGCAGACGTGCTCCGGGCTACCGCCCATCAGCTCGGTCAGACCGGCAGCGGCCATGGAGCAGGAGACTCCCACTTCACCCTGACAGCCTACTTCGGCGCCGGAGATGGAGGCGTTCATCTTGTAGAGGATGCCGACGGCACCGGCAGCCAGATAGAAGCGGGTGTACTCGTCGCGGCCAACCGGCTGGATGAACTTGTCGTAGTAGGCCAGTACGGCCGGGATGATACCGGCAGCGCCGTTGGTCGGGGCGGTGACCACGCGGCCACCGGCTGCGTTCTCTTCACTCACGGCCAGAGCGAACATGTTGACCCAGTCAACGATGTTCATCGGGTCGCTCGATAGGTTCTCGTTGGTGTTGAGCTGACGGTAGAGCGGTGCGGCACGACGTGGTACGCGCAGCGGGCCGGAGAGCACGCCTTCGGTACGGCAGCCACGCTCGATACCTTCGCGCATGGTGTTCCAGATCTTGCCGAACTTCTTGTAGATCTCTTCCGGAGTGTTGAAGCACTTCTCGTTTTCCATCATCAGGGCAGAGATGGAGAGACCGGTCTGGCTGCAATGGGCAACCAGCTCGGCGGCGCTCTTGAACGGATAGCGTACGGACATGTCGCCGCTGTCAGCCTTGCCGAAGTTCTCTTCGTCAACGATGAAACCGCCACCGATGGAGTAGTAGGTCTTGCTGTAAACCACTTCATCTTCGATCAGGGCAGTCAGCTTCATGCCGTTTTCGTGCAGTGGCAGGGCTTCGTCGTGGAATACCATGGCGTCGCGCGGGAAGCTGACAGTGTGGCAGTGCAGGCCGATCGGCAGGCGCTCGGTCTGCTCAACACGGGAGATAAACTCGGGGATGGCATCGATATCGACATTTTCCGGCAGGTTGCCAGCCAGGCCCATGATGATGGCAGTGTCGGTATGGTGGCCTTTGCCAGTCCAGGAGAGGGAGCCGTAAACATCGACATTGATCCGGGTTACATCGCGGATCTTGCCGCCCGCGCGCAGCTCGTCAACAAACTGTTTGGCCGCTTTCATCGGGCCAACAGTGTGGGAAGAAGAGGGGCCTACACCGATTTTGAAGATATCAAAAACGCTGATCATGTCACTATTACCTCAGGGTAGAAGGGGGCGGCATGCCCACTCACAGAAATTTGGGAGATCCATGGAACGCGCTTGTCAGCGCAGGTCACAGAACCAGATAACCGTAGTGTAACGGCTCCAGACCTAAAAAAAGTTGAAATAGATCTATTTTTGTTGAATCTGAGGCGCGAGTATAAAATTTATTTTTGTGCTTATCCATTTTGTTAAGCGTTTGCCCATAAAAATACCCGGCGATGCCGGGCATTTCGGAACCAAATGGAGTCATTTGCCGTTTTTTAACATTCGGTAATGTTAACGGCGAGGCCGCCACGGGCCGTCTCCTTGTATTTGGTCTTCATGTCGTTGCCGGTCTCCCACATGGTCTTGATCACCTTGTCCAGCGACACCTTGTGCTCACCGGTGCCGCGCAGGGCGAGGCGGGCGGCATTGATCGCCTTGACCGCCCCCATGGCGTTGCGCTCGATGCAGGGCACCTGCACCAGTCCGCCGATGGGATCGCAGGTGAGGCCGAGATTGTGCTCCATGCCTATTTCGGCGGCGTTCTCCACCATGGCCGGGCTGCCACCCAGCAGTTCGGTCAGTGCGCCAGCCGCCATGGAACAGGCGACTCCCACTTCCCCCTGACAGCCCACTTCGGCCCCGGAGAGGGAGGCGTTCTTCTTATATAAGATGCCGATGGCAGCCGCGGTGAGGAAGTAGCGGATCAGCGTCTCGTCATCCACCTTGTGCACGAAGCGATCGTAGTAGTGCAGCACGGCGGGGATGATGCCCGCAGCGCCATTGGTGGGGGCGGTGACCACCCGGCCACCGGCGGCGTTCTCTTCATTGACGGCCAGCGCAAACAAGTCGACCCACTCCATCACCATCAGCGGATCCTTGTTGAAGTTGGTCTCGCAGCTTAGCTGGCGGAACAGCCCCGGGGCGCGGCGCCGAACCTTGAGGCCGCCCGGCAGCACCCCTTCGCTTTTGCAGCCTCGCTCGACGCAGCCCTGCATCGCCTGCCAGATCTTGCGCAGCCCCGCTTTTATCTGCTCATCGCTGCGAAATACCCGCTCATTGGCGAGGATAAGTCCCGAGATGGAGAGGCCGCTCTCCTGACAGTGGGCCAGCAGTTGGGCGCCGCTGTCAAACGGGTAGGGGACTGGGTGCTCGGCATCAGACTTGGCAGCCTCTTCTTTGGCCGTAGCAAAGTGGCTCTCTTCAATGATGAAGCCGCCCCCGATGGAGTAGTAGGTCTGGCTGAAGCGCAGGTTTTCCTCTTTATCAAAGGCCCGCAGAGTCATGCCATTGGTGTGGGCCGGCAGGGTTTTGCGGCGGTTGAAGATGATGGCACCGGTGCGGGGAAAATGGCTTGGTTGCTCGCCTGCCAGCTGCAGGTTCTGCTCCTTTTCCACTCGAGCCAGAATGGCGGGAATCGCATCGATATCGACCGATTCCGGTTCAAAGCCCGATAACCCCAGAATGATTGCCTTGCCGGTACCGTGCCCTTTGCCGGTCTGGCCCAGCGAGCCGTAACACTCCACTTCGACCCGCGTGACCAGTGGCAGATGGCCTTGCAGCTTGAGCTGCTGGACGAAGGCATAAGAGGCACGCATGGGGCCAACGGTATGGGAAGAGGAGGGGCCAATTCCGATGGAAAACAGGTCAAACACACTGATCATGACATCAATCCGGTGATGGTTTATGTCTGTTTATTCTAGGATTTTTGCCGTGGATGGAAAGCGGGGATGTGCGGTGCTGTGACATGGACACAGATAATGGGGCTGGGGGGAACCAAGAAGGTTGAAGGGGCGGATCCCCTTCAACCGGCCTGATCAGTCGAGAAATTCGCACAGATAGGCAGTGGGGGTTTTCACTTCCAGTTTGAAGGAGGAGTGACCGGCCACCAGGAAGGATTCACCCTGGCTGTAGGTGTGCCACTCATCTTCATCAGCCAGCTGGATGGTGAGGGCGCCCTTGATCACTGTCATCCGTTCGGGGGCGGCGGTGTTGAACAGGTAGTCACCGGCGTTCATCACCCCGATGGTTGATTTCTCGCCTTTTTGTTCGAAACTGATGGATTTTACATTTCCGTCGAAATACTCGTTAACTTTCAGCATCTTTACATCCCTGTGTGTACGTTTGTGCAGCCAAACTAGCACAATCTTTTGCCAGTTGTCATGGGGGATGAGGTAAAATCGCCGAGACCGCTTTGAATCTTCACTTTTTCGCAAACTTATTAATAGCCAAGGTTAATGATTTGCTGATTTAAAACAGCAATTAAATGTGAGATAACACGCGCAAACAGGGGAATGGGCAGCCGCTCATTCCCCTGTTTGGTTAATTGCACTGGGAAAAGTGTGAATTTTGCTACATAAAGGAACATATTGTGTTAACTAAAGGACTCATTAAAAACATCGGCTTCCAGGTTGTGGTCGCCATGGTACTGGGCGCAGTGGTCGGCGCGTTCATGGGTGAACAAGCCACCGTGTTTGCACCGCTCGGTACCCTGTTTATCCAACTGATCAAGATGCTGGTGATCCCGCTGGTGGCGGTTGCCATCCTCTCCGGCGCCGCCAATCTGGGCGCCAGCCCGGCGGCGGGCAAGATCGGTGCAGCGACGCTGGCCTTCTTTCTCGTGACCTCAGCGTTGGCCGTGTTGCTGGCGCTGGTGATGGGGCAGATCTTCAAACCGGGTGTCGGGGTCGATTTCGCTTCCGTTGCCTCCATGTTTGGCGGTGACTATGCCGATAAAGGGGCGTTGCCGGATGCAGTCGCCACCCTGCTTGGCATGATCCCCACCAACGTCTTCAACTCCCTCAACGAAGCGAACATCCTGCAGATCCTGGTGTTCTGCATGTTCCTCGGCATTGCGCTGGCCAAACAGCCGCGCGAGCGGGCCAAGCCACTGGTCGATGGGCTCAATACCCTGGTGGATGCCTTCGTCTGGATGATCAACAAGGTGATGATCATCGCGCCGCTCGGGGTGTTCGGTCTGATGGCAGAGGCCATCGGTACCTACGGCTTCGACGTGCTGACCCTGGTACTCAAGCTGTTCGTGGTCTATGTGGCTGCCATCCTCATCTTCGGCTTTGTGGTCTATCCGCTGCTGGTGATGATGTTCTCCAACACGCCGGTAATGAAGTACCTCTCTGCCATGAAGAAGCCGCAGATCGTGGCCTTCTCCACCGCCTCTTCCATGGCGACCCTGCCGGTCAATATGGAGACCTGCGAGCATGATCTGAAAGTGACCAACGCGACCGCTTCCTTCGTGTTGCCGTTGGGTGCCACTATCAATATGAGCGGCAACGCCATCTATTACGGTCTGGTCGCCATCTTCTTCGCGCAGGTTTACAACATCGATCTGAGCGTCGGTGCCTGGGCGGCCATCATTGTGACCTCCACTCTGGGGGCGATCGGTCAGGCCGGTGTGCCGGGCCCAAGCTTCCTGGTGGTTGCCGTGCTGCTGGCGGCCGGGATCCCCATCGAAGGGTTGCCGCTGCTGTTCGCGCTGGACCGTCTGTTCGACATGATCCGCACCTCCCTCAATATCACCGGCGATGCGGCCTGTGCTGTCATTGTTGACCGCTTCAGCCCGGAATATGACCCGCAGCGCTGGAACAAGGCATAACTGCTTTGGGCTGGGCTGAGATATAACAGCCTTAAGCTGACACTGCGTAACGCGAGCCCCTGCCATGATGGCTGGGGCTTTTTTATATCTGCCTGACAAGTATCAGAGCAAAGGTGTGCACAAGAGATTGCTGACGGATTTAGCTGTGTTGAATGGAGAGTACAGGAGGGGAAAACATCAGTTGTGGGCATGGGCCGTGTGGCGTCAACCGGCCTGTTGTAGATGCCGGGGTAGGGGATTGTCAAACGGCGGGTAACAAAAAGGGGAGCCTTGCTCCCCTCGGATATGATCTGCTGCTGGTTCTACTCCATCAGGCCATATGGTTAAACCATCCTAGTTACACCCTTGTGGCGAAAGAAACAGCGTCAACGTGATGAAATCATATCTATGTTGACCATCTCGGCATTATTACTGAAAAGCGCCAGTTGGTGGCGATTAAACAGACATGGCAAAGAGGGTCGGTCCGGATTGATGCCTCTCTATCCGGCTCAGAACTGTGACAGTGAGGGCAGAGAGACAGCAACCAGGGTGAAAAACACCGTGAAAACGGCAGTAACGACAAACTCTTTCATTTTTCTCTCCCTAAGTTGTTGGTTGATGTAGTCAAGATACCATAACAAGGGGGTAAAACAAGGTGTAAGTTGATAAAATAGCTGTTTTATGCGCTTGGTTGGCTGAGATAGCTATTTTTGTCATATTGAGCTGATTTTATCACCTTCTATGGCATGTTAGGCATTCAAGATTCTGTTTTTATGGTTATTTCATTTAAATTCAATTAGTTGGTGAGCTGTTGGTTGGTTTTGTGAAGGGTTTTGTATGGAGCTTAAGTGGCGTTTTATAAGTTTTCACCCTCGTAATAGTGTCATTGAGGCCATAAAAAGTGTGCAAGGCAATGATTTGACGATTCCTGACGTAGATAGCCCATCCAAAAGAAGTCTATGGAGAGAGTCTGGTTGCCAACCCTTGTCACACCATCACTTTATCAGTCTGGAGGCTCCGCATTTTTACAGCAATACATTGGGTTGATAGGGAGTAGAGCGGTGCATCGGGGGGATTCAGAGTGGTAACTGGCTGTTTTACCACCGCCAATTTTCCCGTCGGCCTCGGAATAGACATGGCCGCAGCAAGAGTGAGGTGCGCAATAGGCCAGAGGCGTACTCTCTGGCTGGGCTGGGGGCGAGCAGCGATTTGCGTAGCCGGTACATCTGCGTGAGTCATGTGAGTGCAATACGAGAACTGCGCCGGAGCATGGTTGGGGAAGATATCTGAATCCCTTCTACAAGATTGAGATATAAAAAGCCGCGTATGACGAGGAGGCTGAACAAGCTGGTTTCAGGGGCGACAGAGCGCAGTTCAACGCAATCCGGTTCGCAGTGATAAAACATCCACGACAATACCGGAACTCTGTTCGTAGGCTGAAGCCGGTTGCTGTGAGGAGAGGAAGGCTGGTGATCAGTCAGATGGCGCAAGGGTTGGTAATTAGGCAACCCATAAGGTGAGGGCACACAGCGTGCCGATGCCCCCGTTTTTGTAAGATATTAAAAAACCCTCCGATGGAGGGTTTTTGTCATCAACAGCCGGTTAAAAGCCGCTTGGCTTAGAACAGGGTGGTGGAGAGGTTGTACAGCTCCTGATCGAACGGACGCTTCATGTTCTCGATGCAGTCGATGATGTCGTGGTGTACCAGCTCGTTGCGCTGGATACCGACGCAGCGACCACCGTGACCAGCCAGCAGCTGCTCAACGGCGTAAGCACCCATACGGCTGGACATGATGCGGTCACGGGCAGTCGGGGCACCGCCACGCTGGATGTGGCCCAGAATGGTGGCGCGGGTTTCACGACCGGTCAGGGCTTCGATGTCTTTAGCCAGGGCGTTCACGTCGGTAACGTGCTCGCAGATGGTGATGATGGCGTGCTTCTTGCCCTTGGCTTCGCCTTCCTTGATCTGCTTGAGCAGCTTCTCTTTGTCGAAGGCTACTTCCGGCACGATCACATACTCGGCACCACCGGCAACGGCGGCAGACATGGCCAGATCGCCACAGTGGCGACCCATGATCTCGACCACGGAGATACGGTGATGGGAGCTGCAGGTGTCGCGCAGACGGTCGATGGCGTCAACCACCACGTTCAGAGCGGTATCAAAACCGATGGTGAAGTCGGTACCGGCGATGTCGTTGTCGATGGTGCCCGGCAGGCCGATGCAGGGGAAACCCTCTTCGGTCAGCTTCTTGGCACCCATGTAGGAGCCGTCACCACCGATGACGACCAGCGCATCGATACCGTGTTTTTTCAGGTTTTCGATCGCTTCGGCGCGCACTGCGGGGTCTTTGAAAGCAGGGAAACGGGCGGAGCCGAGGAAAGTACCACCACGGTTCACCACGTCGGAGACGCTGTGACGCTCCAGCTTGACGATGCGATCCTGGTGCAGACCGAGGTAGCCATCATAAATACCGTAAACTTCCAGGCCATGATGCAAACCGGCGCGAACCACGGCGCGAATGGCTGCGTTCATACCGGGTGCGTCGCCACCACTGGTCAAAACACCAATACGTTTGATTTGTTTGGTCATGAGTGCCTCTGGATCTGAGTTGTCAAATACGAATGTTTAAATAGACAAGCCACTTTTACTATATCGGCTTTCATATGGGATGCGGGGGCCACCATAGGAAAAGCGATACAAGAGAGGGGACGAGCCCCCCTCTTTGCCGTAATCAGCGATTACTTGGCAGCGCCAGCGATGATCTGGGAGAAGTCGTCCACTTTCAGGGACGCACCACCGACCAGGCCACCGTCGATGTCCGGCTGACCGAACAGGTCGGCTGCAGTGGCGCCAGTGACGGAACCGCCGTACAGGATCTGTACTTTGGCAGCAACGGCGGCATCAAAACCGGCCAGGTACTGACGGATGTGAGCATGAACGGACTGAGCGATCTCCGGAGTGGCAGTCTTGCCAGTACCGATGGCCCATACCGGCTCGTAAGCGATAACGGCGTTGTTGAAGGAGGCGATGCCGCAACGGTCGATAACGGCTTTCAGCTGGGTCTCAACCACGTTCTTGGTCACGCCGGCTTCGAACTGCTCCAGAGTTTCACCGATGCACAGAACCGGGATCAGGCCGCCTTTCTGGATCGCTTCGTACTTGGCAGCAACCACGTCGTCAGTCTCTGCGTGCAGAGTACGACGCTCGCTGTGGCCGACCAGAGAGTAGGTGCAACCGAAGGCTTTCAGCATGGAGGGGGCGTTTTCACCGGTGAAGGCGCCAGACTCGTGTACGTCGGCGTTCTGGGCACCGTAGGCGATTTTGCTGCCAGCGGTCAGTTGCTCAACCAGACCCAAAAAGATAACCGGCGGGCAGACGGCGACTTGCACAGAAGGATGAGCGGCAGCAGCCGGGGTCAGTCCTTTGATCAGAGCTTCTACAGAAGCTTTGGTGCCGTTCAGTTTCCAGTTACCCATTACCAGGTGCTGTCTCATCTTGTATATCTCCTAGGCATTTGATTGCGCGACATTATATGAATTGAACCGAGCCCAAGATAGCTGACCCGGCGGCAAATGACGTAATTTTTTTTCGCTTTCCTGATCCAAATCAGGAATGAAACGCTTGATCGCTCATTCGTTAACCTGCCCCCGCAAGCGAGCCCACCATACCCCAATCCATTCGTGGATGGCAGCTTCGGAATACATCAGATAACGCCCTTTGGGTAAATAACTGTAGAGCGGCTGGGGTACCTGGCTCTGCTTGGCGGTGTAGTCGGTGGGGGCCGGCACGGCGTTTAGCCCCTGGCCCTGATAGAGGGCCATGGCACGTGGCAAATGAGTGGCCGAACTGACCAGCGCCACCTCTTTTCCCTTGAGGTGACGACTGATACTGACCGCCTCATCATGAGTGTCTTTGTTGTTTTCAAACAACGTCATCCGCGAACGGGATATGCCGAGGCTCTCGGCCATCCGGGCATTGACCTCGGCATTGGAGAGGGTATCCCCCGATACATAGCCGGAGAAAATCAGCTCGGCTTCGGGATAGGCCTGGGCGAGGCGAACCCCTTCGAGAGTCCGTGCCAGCGAGATATTGTTCTGCCAACTGCGCATCGGTACCGCCGGATCGCTGACATGACCGTTGCCGAGCACCACGATGGCATCGATGTTGGGATGCTGGCTCACCTCGAACGGCGGGTAGGTCTGCTCCAGCCCGCGGGCCAGTGCATAGCTCACCGGCCGCATCCCCATCAGGGCCACAATGAGCAGCGAGAGAGTGGCCAGCAGTTTGCCGGTTTTCTGAAAACGGGTGAACCAGAGCAGCAGCAGGGCGACCAGCAGCAGGGAGAGGGAGAAGGGGAGCGGCATCAGCAGCTGACCCAGCCACTTTTTAATCACAAACACGGCAGACACTTCCTTGAGTTTTCAGCAAATTCGGGATGTGACAGAATACCTCTCTTTTTTGGGATGGCCACAACCCTGTGGCGCTAATGTTGAGTTTCTCCTTGAAGCACGATCAGAGTTTTGACGGGCGCGCCGACAAGTTCGCCCGCAACATTTACGACTCCACCAAGGGGCGCATCCGCACCACCATTGTCTGGAGCGACATCGAAGCCTGCCTGGCCCGCCTTGGCAACCGTCCGCTGCGCATCCTCGATGCGGGGGGCGGTTTTGGCTATTTCGCCCAGAAGCTGGCGGCCATGGGCCATCAGGTGGAGCTATGCGATCTGTCAGCAGAAATGCTGGAACTGGCCCGCAGCCAGATCGCCGAGAAGGGGCTGGAAGACAAAATCCGTCTCATCCATTGCCCCATTCAGGATCTGAAGCAACACGTGACCGGCACCTTTGATCTGGTGCTCTGCCATGCGGTGCTGGAGTGGCTCGCCGAGCCGCGCCAGACCTTGCTGGGTCTGTTCCCTTTCGTCAATGCCGGGGGCATACTGTCGCTGCTTTTCTACAACCGTCATGGTTTGCTGTTCCAGAGCCTGGTGGTGGGCAATTTTGACTATGTGCGCCTTGGTCTTCGCAAGAAGCGGCAGACTGCGCTTACGCCCACCAACCCCCAGCTGCCGGAGCAGGTCTATGACTGGATTGGTCGCGGGGGGCTGCGCATCATCGGCAAGACCGGAGTGCGGGTGATCCACGACTATATGCGTCACAAGCAGGATCAGGTGGAGAAGTTCGACGATCTGCTGGCCATGGAGCAGCAATATTGCCGTCAGGAGCCTTTTGTCGCCCTCGGTCGCTATATCCATGTGATGGCCCAGAAGCCGGCCAGCTGATTGCTCGCAGTTCACGTCGATGTGAACCATGTTTTCGATGCTACCGGATGTAGCCGCGCGCACGATTTTGCGCCCAATACAACAACGAGATGACAACATCATGATGAGTACATCCCGTACCCTGCCAGAGCGTTCTTTGCCGGAGCTAGTAGGGTGGGTCAGGCAGGAGGGGTTGGCGTTGAGCCTGCCGACCGACCGGCTGGCCTTTCTGATTGCAATCAAGACCCTGTCCGAAGATGAGTCGGACCTGTCGGAAGCGGCGCTGCACGATGCCTTCGGCTATGTCAGCAGCGCCTTCGGCCAGATGGACGAGACCCTCACCGGTCGCGCCAACAACGCCATCAACGATCTCATTCGCCAGCAGCTGCTGTCGCGCTTCAACACTGACATGGTGGCGGGGGAGAGCCTCTACCGCCTGTCGCGCCTGGGTGTGAGCATCGTCGACTTCTTTATGGATCAGCGTCAGGTTGACTCTATCAAGCTCTCCATTCTGCTCGAACACCTGGCTGCCGAGCTCGACACCGCCCGCAAGGCGGCGCTCGAGACCAACACCCGCGAGCAGTGGGATGCCGAGGTGCTGCCGCGCCTCACCTTCTCGCTGGAAGAGACCTTGGGGCGGATCGATCTCACCCAGCGTGCCATGGATGAGCAGCAGAATCAGGTCAAAAGTGAGATCGCGGCCCTGCTGACCCAGAACTGGGTCGATGCCATTCACAGCTGCGAAAAACTCCTGCACGAGACCGGCCAGACCCTGCGCGAGCTGCAGGATACCCTGGACGCTGCCGGCCACCGCTTGCAAGCGGGGCTGCTCAACATTCAGGAAGCGGCGCAGGGGCGCGACGATCTGTTCCACGTCGAGGAGCTGACTCATGCCTTGCAGGGGCGCCTTGACGTCATCACCAGCTGGGGTCAGCAGTGCATCGAGCTCTGGTCCCGCTACGACAGGCACGTCCACAAATTTATCCGCAACGCCATCGACATGGACAAGAACCGCGCCTTCAGCCAGCGGCTGCGCGAGTCTATCCGAAACTTCGAGCAGCACAACTGGCAGCTGCGGGTGGCCGAAGAGCCCCGTCTGCTGGAGCTGCGCGACGAAACCATCGCCATCCACGACGAGGAGGTGACCGGTGAGGTGCCCCTCGAGATGGAGTATGTCGAGATGGTGGACATCAACCAGGAGCTGGCCGAGCGCATCGAGCGCTATCTGGCCCGCTACCCCGAGCAGGGGCAGCAGCTGGATCTGGCCGACGTGCTGCGGGAATACCTGCTGGATTACCCGGCTCATGCCCACTTCGATGTGGCGCGTCTTCTGATCGACCAGGCCGTGCGCCTGGGCCATGCCAGCGGTGAGCGCGAACTGCATCGCCAACCCGCATGGAAACCTATTAACCAAGCTGGATCCAAGGTTCAGGCCTATGTCATTGATCAATACTGAGTTTCCCTTGCCGCTGCGGCTCGCAGAGGCGATTGCCAACCCCTTGTTTCCGCGCATCGACACCGCCTTGCGCTCCGGTCGCCACATCAGTGCCGACGAGTTCGAGCAGCATTCGGCGCTGGTCGAATATCACAGCGAGCTGGAGATCTTCTACGGCCGCTATCAGGTGGAGCTGATCAAGGCGCCGGAAGGCTTCTTCTACCTGCGTCCGCGCCCGAGCTCCGACATCGGCACCACTGTGCTCTCCGAGCTCGATATGCTGGTGGGCAAGGTACTCTGCTACCTCTACCTGAGCCCGGATCGTCTGGCTTCGGAAGGGGTATTCGCCATGGCCGAGCTGCAAGAAGAGGTGCTGAGCCTCGCCGACGAGAAGCAGCTGCTGCGGATGGTCAACAGCCGCTCCGGCGGTACCGATCTCGACAAGAAGAAGTTGCTCGAAAAGATCCGTACCTCTATGCGCCGTCTGCGACGCCTTGGCATGATCACCGCCCTTGGCAACGGGGATAAATTCCGGGTCAACGAATCGGTGTTCCGTTTCGCCGCTGACGTGCGCTCCGATGAAGATCCCCGTGCCGTTCAGCTGCGGATGATCCAGGAGGGTGAAGCCATCTTCCACGACGACGAAATGCCGAGCAGCGACTCGCTCTTTGATGACATCGAGGCGGATCTCGATGAAGAACAACTGGATCTGGAGGTATAACCGGTGCGAGGCAAGTTCAAATCCCTGACCATGGTCAACTGGAACGGCTTCTTTGCCCGGACCTTCGATCTCGACCAGCTGGTCACCACCCTTTCCGGCGGCAACGGCGCGGGCAAGTCCACCACCATGGCGGCCTTTATCGCGGCGCTCATTCCCGACCAGTCACTGCTTCACTTCCGCAATACCACGGAAGCGGGCTCCAGCAGCGCCTCCCGTGACAAGGGGCTCTACGGCAAGCTGCAGCGCGGCCACTGCTACTCACTTCTGGAAGTGATGAATAGCCGCGAACAGCGGATCTGGGTCGGCGTGCACCTCGAGCAGGTGGCCAACCGCGACAACAAGGTCAACATCACTCCATTTGCGCTGGTGGATGTGCCGGAGAATCTGGCACCGACCGATCTGCTGCTGGAGAAGCTCGATGGCGGCAAGGGGCGGGTACGCGCCTTTACCGATCTGAAAGGGGCGGCCGCCGAGCTGGGTGCGCTGAAAGTCGCCAAATTCAATACGGTGACCGACTATCACAACTTCATGTTCGAGTTCGGCATCACCCCGAAGAAGCTGCGTGATCAAAAAGATCGCGGCAAGTTCTATCGTCTGATCGAAGCCTCCCTCTACGGCGGCATCTCCTCGTCCATCAGCCGTTCCCTGCGCGAATACCTGCTGCCGGAGAACTCCGGGGTGCGCAAGGCGTTTGCAGACATGGAGGCGGCCATCTATGAAAACCGCCGCACGCTGGAAGCGATCAAGGAGACCCAGGGTCAGCGGGATCTGTTCAAGAACCTGATCACAGAAACCACCCACTATGTGGCAGCGGACTATGTGCGCAACGCCGCCGAGAAGAGCCGCCTCTCCGAGTTGGCCCTCAAGGCGCGCCAGGAGCTGGCCGACAAGCGCCGCATTCTGGCCGAAGAGAAACAGCGCGCCATCTATCTGGCCGACGAGGTGGAGCAGCTCACCAACCGCGAAAAACTGCTGACCGACGAGCTGGAGTCTGCCTCCGAGCACCTTGCCAAGGTGATGGCGGCGGTCAGCTTGCAGAAGAAGATCGAGATGTATCGCACCGATCTGGCGGATCTCTCTGACAAACTCGAACAGCAGCAGGCGGTGGTGGAGGAGATCTACGGCCAGCTGCTGGAGGTGGAAGAGCGCAAGGAGCTGGCGCAGGCAGAAGTCGACAGCCTCAAGACCCAGCTGGCCGACTACCAGCAGGCGCTCGATATCCAGCAGACCCGCGCCATCCAGTACCGTCAGGCGGTGCAGGCCCTCGATGCTGCCCGCGAGCAGTGCGAGCTGCCGGGGCTGACAGCCGAACAGGCGAGCGACACCCTGCACCAGTTCCGCGCCGCCGAGCAGAGTCTCACTAGCCGGGTGCTGGGGGCCGAGCAGCAGCTGGCGCTGGCCAAGGCGGCAGTGGCCGAGCACGAAGCGGCGCTGGCGCTGCTTTTGAGCATCGCCCCCGAAACAGTACGCGAGGCCGCTTGGCCTACCGCGCAGGCGCTGCTCAAGCGTCACATCGAGGATAAGGCTCGCATTGCCCAGGGGCAGGGGCTGCGCGCTGCGCTGGCTCGTCTCGAGAAAGAGAGCGAAAGCCAGAAGAGTCTCTTCAAGCTGCGTGACGAGCTGCAGCAGGCCTCTGGCCAGCTGATTGCCAGCAGCGATGAGCTGGAGATCTTCCTCGAAGCCCAGCGCACCCGTCAGGAGGAGCTCTCCGAGCAGCAGGCGGAGGTGAACCAGCGCCGCGCCAGCCTCGAGCATCAGGGCACCCAGCTGGGCCGTGATATTGCGGAGCTGACCAAGCTGGCGCCGCGCTGGCTGAAATCCTTTGAAAAACTCGAGCAGCTGCGCGAGCAGAGCGGTTTGCCGCTCGCCACCGCCGAAGAGCTTTCGGCCGGTATGCAGACTGTGCTCGACAAGGAGCGCGAGTTCGAGCAGGAGAGCAATCGCATCGCGGCGCAGAAACAGGCGCTGGAGCTGCAAATTCGCAACCTGCAGCTGGGTGCCGGCGAGGCGGATCCGCGCCTGGCCCGCATCGCCGAGCAGGTGGGGGGCGTGCTGCTCTCCGATGTCTATGACGATATCTCCATCGACGATGCCCCTTACTACTCGGCGCTCTATGGCCCGGCTCGCAGCGCTCTGGTGGTGCTGGACCTTGAGGGCGCCATCGAGCGGCTGAAAAAGCTGGAAGATTGCCCGGAGGATATCTACCTCATTCAGGGCAACCCAGACTCCTTTGACGAGGATCTGGTGGAAGCGGACGAGCTGGGGGACGCCGTGCTGGTGCGCACCAGCAAGCGTCAGGTGCGCTTCTCCCGCTACCCCGAGCTGCCGCTGTTTGGTCGCGCCGCCCGGGAAAAACGGATCGAGCAGCTCGACCTTGAGCGCGAAGGGCTCATCGAGGGTTACGCCAAGGCCGCCTTCGAGCAGCAGAAGTACCACCGTCTCTACGGTCACTTCCGCGACTTTATCGGCCAGCATCTGGATATCGCCTTCCGCCCCGACCCCGAAGCCGAAGTGCAGGCCAAGCAGGCCGAACTGCGCGCGCTGCAAGGATCCATCGGCGAGTGCGACAAGCAGCTGGCCGAGGCCAAAGCGGCCGCCGCCCAGCTGACTCGCCATATCCAGCTGGTGCAGGGGATGCTGCCCTTTGCCCACCTGTTTGCCGAGACAGAGCTGGCGGCCCGCCTCGAGGCGGCTCACGCCGATGTGGAAGCCCTGAAACAGGCTGAAGCCTTTATCGCCAAACACGGCAAGTCGCTGGAGAAGCTGGAAACCATGGTGCAGGTGCTGCGTCAGGATCCGCAGGATCTTGCGGCGCTGCAGGCAGCTTACGATGAGGTGAGCGACCTGCTGGCCGAGCAGAAGCGCCGTTGCTACGCCCTCGATCAGCTGGTGGCCCGTCTGCCGCACTTTGCCTATCAGGATGCGCAAGACCTGCTGGGCAAGGCCTCCGAGATGAGCGAGCGACTCAAAGAGAAGCTGAAAGCGGCCGAGCTGGCGGCCCGCACCGCCGGCGAGCAGCACAAGCTGATTGCCCAGCGTCACACCGAGGCGTTGCAGCTGCGCACCGCGCTGAACTCCAGTGTCGAGGCCAAGCGCCAGACCCTGACCGAGTTCGAGCAGGAGCTGGCGGCCATGGGGCTGACCCTCTCTGACGATATGGAAGAGAAGGCACGTGCCCACAAGAAAGAGATTGAAGAGCTGCTGATCCGCACCCGTTCCCGTCGCACCAGCGCCGAGGCACAACTGCAGGTCACCAAGCGCGAGATCGAATCCCTCGGTGGTCGTCTCAAGCTCGAAGGCAAGGATTACTACAGCGCCCGTAAATCCCTGGTGGGTCACAAGGCGAGCTGGTCGCGGGTGGTGCGGCTGGCGCGGGAGACCGACGTCGAGAAGCGCCTCAACAAGCGCGAGCTGGCGTACCTTGACAGCGACGAGCTGCGTTCCATGTCGGACAAGGCCCTCGGCGCCCTGCGGGTGGCGGTCGCCCACGACGAAGCTCTGCGCGATGCGCTGCGTCTCTCCGAGGGCAACCGCAGCACCGAGCAGAAGGTCGCTTTCTACGTGCAGGTCTACCGTTACCTGAAAGATCGCATCCGCAACGACATCATCCGCTCCGATGATCCGGTCGAAGCGATCGAGGAGATGGAGATCGAGCTGGCCCGTCTCGCTGACGAGCTCAAGCAGCGGGAAACCCATCTGTCGCTCTCCTCCCACGAGGTGGCGGCCAAGATCACCAACATCATCCGCCGCGAGCAGAACCGCATCCGGGTGCTCAACCAGGGCTTGCAGAACATCGCCTTTGGTCTGGTGCGCGGGGTGCGCCTTAACGTCAATATCCGCGAGGCCCACACCCGTCTGCTGACGGCGCTGGCCGATCAAACCGCCATGCACAACGATCTGTTCGCCGACAAGGAGCTCAGCTTCTCCGAGGCGATGGCCAAGCTGTTCCAGCGCCTGAACCCGCAAGTAGAGCAGGGAGATCGCAGCTATCAGGTGATGGGTGACGTGCTGCTCGACTATCGCAACTATCTGGAGCTGGAGATCGAGGTGCAGCGCGGGGCCGATGGCTGGCTGCGGGCCGAGAGCGGCGCGCTCTCCACCGGCGAGGCGATCGGTACCGGTCAGGCCATCCTCTTGATGGTGCTGATCAGCTGGGAGGAGGAGTCCCGCCGTCTGCGCGGCAAGGATATCGCCCCCTGCCGTCTGCTGTTTCTCGACGAAGCGGCCCGTCTGGATGGCAAATCCATCGCCACCCTGTTCGAGCTGTGCGAGCGGCAGGATATGCAGCTGCTTATCGCGGCGCCCGAGAACATCAGTCCCGAGAAGGGCACGACCTACAAGCTCATCCGCAAGGTACAGGGCAAGCACGAGCATGTGCATGTGGTAGGCCTGCGCGGCTTCGGCTTTGCCGATGACAAGCTGATTGCCTGAGAAGTCTCTGGCCCATCCGACACGGGATGACCGGTAACTAGTTGAAAGGGAGGCATTTGCCTCCCTTTTTACATGGAAGATATGGCAAAGTAGCCGCACCGTCGCTGCTGCCTGACAACAAGGCGAGTAACATGGTGAGTGCCTTGGAGCTATGGCAAGGTGAGAGCTCCCGCCTGCAAGCGTGTCGCCAGCGTCACCGGCCGTATCGAAGAAGAAAAATTGCGCATAGCGAAAAGAAGAAGAGAGGGGAAAGGTGCAACATATCCAGAAAGGGCTGCTGTTATCTCTTTGCCTGCTGCTGGCGGCCTGTAGCAGCCGTTATGACGAGAGTCACGGCGG